>JACMPP010000121.1 GCA_014377445.1 Oligoflexus sp. | reverse complement strand
GGTTGTTGGGCGTGACGAGAAGAAATATAATGGAACACGATCAACTGCCCGCGAGGAGATTCCGTGAAACGTTTAAGACGTGACCTACTTATATTGACTGTGAATGTCTTGTCTTTCAGTCTTTCCAATCGAGCTTTCGCACAGGATAGTAGCAATCCCATACCCTTGCCGGAAGAGGGGAGTAGCGTGGAAACCTCTCCAGCAACCGAGCCTGACGATCCACTGCCGATGCCGGAAGGTGATTCTTCGCCGCCGCCATCGCTGCCCGCAGCACCTGAAGAACGACTTTACGATGCGCCCCTTGGCGATGATCCTGTTCCTGAGGCGAAAAGCGATTTTGAGGTGACGCCACCCACCGAGAATGGTCCTGCCGTCGACGAGAGCTATAACTCAGTGGATGGCAACGGCGACAGTGTCTGGAGTCTTCTGCGCGTCGGGCCAACCGTTCAGATTGGATTTCCGCATCCCATAACCTACGGCGTCGAAGCTATGTTTGCGCAGGTCGTGAGTTTTGGATTTAGCACCGGCAGCTATAACGTGACTCAGATCGACAAAGCGAAGGTTAAGATCAAGAGTTGGGATATCTTCGCCCGCTGGCATCCTTTTGCCGGAAACTTTTTCATAGGGGGCGCCTACGGTCATCAGGATATCAAAGGTCGCTTTGAAGATGACGTGAATCTCACGCTCAATGGATTTCCAACCACCGCTCCCGTCCGCGTCGATACTGAGATCAACTCCAACTCCATTTCGCCACGCTTTGGTTGGATGGGCGTCTATCCCAGTGGCCTCACCTTCGGCTTTGAAATCGGTGTTCAGATTCCTATGAGTCCTGATACCAAAGTCGATGCCACGATTCCTGGGGCAAGCGCGGCGGAGGAAGCGGCCGTGAAAGCGACGGCTGACTATAAAGACCTCAAGAAGCAGGCGGATGACGCCGTGAAAATCTTCGGCAAAAAAACGATTCCCTTCCTTACGCTGCTCAAGGTGGGTTGGTTGTTCTAGTCTTGCCCTGAACGGCTTGAAAGTCTCAAGCCGTTCTGTTACCGCCAAATTTACATCCCTTGACCTATCCTCTTCATTCTTCTCCTAAAATAGGGGACATGCCTACGCAACAAGGGTTCAGGCCTCCGATCACATGAGCCTTGGATTGTGAAATCGGGGAGACTGTTGTAGAAAGCCCTTATGCGAACTGGGGTGGATTGAACCGCCCTAATTATTTAGGGACGACATTGATGCTCTCAACCTCCCATCCGGAATTGACAACCCAAATAGTAAACGCGTGTCTGGAGATTTTTCCCGAAGCGAAATCAGTGCTGCTTTGGGGCGGAATTGTGAGTCCGGACTTTTCGCCAGAGATCAATGACGTTGATGTCATCATTGAGATCGATGCCGATTTCTCTCAGGAAGTCGTACTTGCCGAGCGCCTCAAGTTGCTCGTGCAATCCAGCAGCGGCTATCGCCTCGACCCCTTCGTCTACCTTACCGGCGCGAGCGAGGAGAATCTCGAATTCATCGCCCCTTTTGGCTTCTATAAAGCCAATCCCTTCATTCCCTATCTCATTCAAGAGCAGCACGTGCTTGCCTATGGCAAAAGCCGTCTTCTCGACAAGCTGCCCAGGGTCACTCTCAAAGACGCTCTTCTGGGTATCATGCCTACGGCGATGGGCGCTTTGAAGCGTTTCCGCATGGATGCTCAGGTTGAGCAGGCCTGGGCGCCTATTGCCCCCAAACACAAAGCCGGACTCTTCGTCGTGCTGCGCACTTACTTTGCGTTCGAGCAGGAAGGTTTGGGATCGAAGAAAGAAGCCCTGCGTTTTGCTGCGAAGAAGTTCCCTGAATTTCAAAGCATCGTCGATCAGCTCGCTCTGTCCATCGATCCCAAAGCCACGACTGTGACAAGCGAAGCACCCAAGGTCGATACGATCCTCGAATTTGTTAAAGTTATGGAAGATGCTCTTCTTGCCTCGCAAAGACGAATCACGACCCATTGATCTCACTTGCCGATTGCGAGTATAGTCGACTCTTCCAAGAGGCTCAGCCACACAGCTGGGCCATTTTTTCGGGAGCAACGCGATTCATGCATATCCTCATTCCTCTGCCCAATCACGATTTTGATCCGACCGAAGCGGCAGTCCCATGGCGCATGCTCACAAAAGCTGGGCACAAAGTCAGCTTTGCGACCCCACGTGGACTTTTGGGAAGAGCCGATCAACGAATGGTGACGGGACAAGGTCTCGGTCCGCTCAAATTCATTTTGATGGCGAATAAGGAAGCTTTGCGCGCCTACCAGCAGATGACCTCTGTAAACGAATTCCTTCATCCGATGCCTTACGAGGATATTCATTCGGATAAATTCGACGGCTTGCTTCTGCCCGGCGGTCATGCGCCTCTCATGAAGGAGTACTTGGATTCGAGTCTGCTGCAAAGCATCACGGGCCAATTTTTTCAAAAGCAAAAACCTATTGCTGCCATTTGTCACGGAGTCGTGCTTGCGAGTCGTTCGAAAATGGAGAATGGTGAGAGTGCGCTCTGGCGCAAAAATACGACGAGCCTCCTGAAGAGCCAGGAGCTTCTTGCGTGGACCTTGACTGCGGCGTGGCTGGGGAGTTACTACCGTACCTATCCTCAGACAGTTGAGGATGAAGTGAAAAGCAATCTTCTGTCGCCCCAGCAATTTATTTCCGGTCCGTCTCCGGTCAGTCGCGATACGGAGGCTTCGGATCAAGCTGGATTCGCAGTTCGGGATGGCAATTATGTGTCGGCGCGTTGGCCCGGTGATGCACATCGATTCAGTCGGCTTTTTCTCGATGTTTTAGCGGGCGCATGAAGGGACCTTTGGTTTCTAAAGTTGTATTTGCGAACTAAGTGATTGATAGCAGTGGGTATATTCACTAGACTCACAGATTATCAACCTCGCCTGGCGTGAAAGAGAGAAACTATGAAAGCATTGTTTTTGCCGAACACCAAACTATCCGTGGCTTCGTCGCGCGTCTCCATAGGGCTTCTGCTTCTACGCCTGGTCTTTGGTATCGCCTTTATTCTTCATGGCTGGGGCAAGATGCAGGCGCCAATGTCCTGGATGGGACCCGATGCACCCGTCCCAGGGTTTCTTCAATTTCTCGCTGCTTTTGCTGAGTTTGGCGGCGGCATAGCCATCATACTCGGGGCTCTGACTCCGCTCGCTTCCCTGGGACTGATCTGTACGATGGTCGTAGCTGTTTTTGTTCACGTGGGCAAAGGTGATGGATTTGTCGGCGGTTTTGAACCGGCGCTCGTCTATCTTTGCATCAGCATCATGTTCCTGCTCGCAGGTCCTGGCCGTTATTCGGTCGATGCTTTTATGGACGACAAATTTCGTCGTTGAGTCGAGAAAGTGTCAAAAGCTTCTGTCAGAAAATACCTTAGTCAGGAAATGAATCGGAATCGAACAACGGCCGGCGAAGTTAGTCCAGCTAGTAGGTATTCTAGGAACACTCACCGCCTTCGGTGCCCTTTCCATCGATATGTACCTGCCGGCATTTCCTGAGATAGCCAAGGCTTTCGCTGTTCCTATGTCTTCGATCCAGCTCTCGCTCACGTCCTTCCTCTTAGGCCTTGCAATGGGTCAGGTCCTCTACGGCCCGGTCATCGACCGTTTTGGGCGCAAGCCCCCTGTCTACGTTGGTCTGATCATTTATATTCTTTCGTCCATGGGTTGCGCTTTGGCGCTAAATACAGAGACTCTCGTCGCGGCACGTTTCGCGCAGGCTTTGGGCGCCTGTGGTGGAATGGTAGCCGCTCGGACGATCGTTCGCGATATGTTTAACGAAAGAGACTCCGCCCGGGTGTTCTCACTCCTCATGCTGGTCATGGTTCTGGCCCCGATCCTGGCGCCATTGATCGGCGTTTACGTATCGATCGCCTTTGGTTGGCACTCGATCTTTTTGATACTCTGCGGGATAAGTGTTCTAACTCTTATCGGCGTTTTCTTTCTGCTGCCTGAAACCAAGGGCCCCAATCCCGAAAACAAACTCTCCGATGCTTTAAAGCGAGTAAATAATCTTTTCCTGATTGAATCGCCTGAGTACGAAGGCGATGATGATGGCCGTGAGGAGGATGGTTGTCCCCTCCGTGACCATCAAGCCCCTCCAATCAATCTCCTCGGCTTTAAGCAAGGATCGAAACGCGAGCCCCTGCCCAAAGACCGGGAGGTAGGCGAGACCTTTTACCTCTTCAACGAGGGAGAGCAGGCTGAGGGGCAGGAGCATAAAACCAAAGATGCTGTTGAAGGTCTGCGCGTGCTTCACGGAAGCTGATATCGAACCAATGAGAATCTGCATAGCGGCGATCATAGGGCATAGCGGAAGGAAGATGAGAAAGCCCAATGCCATCGACTCATAGGAAAAGGTTTGGCTTCGTCCCAGTATTTTCTGAAAGATCGAGAATTCACCTAAAGCCCAGAATACAGTCCCCACCAGCCAGACCGAAAAGACGATCATCAAGGATACGACGATCCATTTGCCGATGGCGAGCGATGATCGTGGGGCTTCGGTATAGAACAAACTCTCGAGGATCATCCTTTCCCTTTCGCCGACAGTGGTGTCCACGGCGAGGTGAAGAGTCGAGAAAAAGAGGGCCATTCCAAAGAGAGAAAGCAGCAGTTCATAAGTGGCAAAGGATGAGGAATCGTCGACTTTGAGCGATTTCATCTCGAGATCGATGGGCCGCATGAGCTGGGGCGAGACGCCGCGCAGAATCAGAATCTTTTGGCTTAAAATCTGGCCGTAGCCGCTGATGAGCTTCGCCACATGATGGGCGCTGGCCATCTGCTTCGTCTCGGTGCTGGCCGTCCAGAGCTCGATGTTGGCACTGAATTGATCGGGGCTGTCGAGAATATCTTTCCTTCTCTCCGAGATCAGAGCATCAAGTTTTTCATCTTCAAAAACTTTCTTCTCAATTGCCTTGACCGAGACGAGCTGAAGGCCCTGTTGCTTGAGGAAGGGGAGCATTTCACGAATCTTCACACTTTCGATATAGCCGATGCGTTTGTCCTTTTCTCGCGCTTCATCACCGATGCTGCCAGCTTTGGCAATAATGTATGAATAGAGGAAAGGCAAAAGGATCAGAATCGAGAACATGGATCGCAGCGTGGAGCGATCGCGCATGAAGTCGCGGACTTCGTGCTGAATGTTGACCCAGATGAATTTAGCGTTAAGCATGGCGATTGCCTCCTTGATCCACGAGCCTTACAAAAGCCTCTTCCATCGACGATTGGCCGGTCTTTTCATAGAGCTCGGGGACGCTGCCCTGAACAAGGGAAAGGCCGTTGTGCATGATCGTCACCGAATCACAGAGTTGTTCGACCTCCTGCATCACGTGCGTGGAGAAGAGAATGCAATGACCCTCCTCGCGGAGGTTTCTGAGGACGGCTCGCAGGCGGCGGGTGGCCATAACATCGAGGCCAGCCGTCGGTTCATCGAGAAGGAGATTTTTGGGTTTGAAGCTCAGAAGGCGACCGAGGAGGACCTTCATCTTCTGGCCAGTGGAAAAGCCCTTGGTTCGTCGATCGATGATGTCATCCATTTCGAGAATGCGAATCGCATAGTCGATGTTGCTTTCGATCTCAGACTTTTGAATGCCCATCAGGGACGCGTAGTAACTCATGTTCTCCCGGCTTGTGAGTCGTTCGTAGATGCCCTTGGCATCGGAGAGAATGCCGAGGTTTCGGCGCATGAGGTGAGACGCGTGGCCATCGATCGACACACTGCCGGTCAGAGGGCGAATGACGCCCGCGATCATACGAATCGTCGTGGTTTTGCCGGCACCGTTATCACCGAGAAGAGCGGTGATTTGCCCGTCTTCGGCGCGGAAACTTACATTTTTCACCGCTTGAATTTTGCCAAAGCTCTTCGACAGGGTTTCGACTTCGATCATGGCTTTGGCTCCGGGAGTAGAAAGGGCAGAGATGCGTTTTCACAAGGTAATGGCTTTTTTTCCTTGGTCTTGGAATCAGAGAGGAAGTAGCGAATCTCTTTGGCGACACAATTCAAGTAGTAAACGTTGTGACCTTTGCCGGGAACGATGATGTGGGAAAGATTCGTGAAGTTGGTTTTGAATTGAGTAAGCAGGGTAGGTGCGGTTACGGGATCGAGTTCGCCTGAGAGGAGAAGCATCGGCCAGTCGCCGTGAATGGGATTGTGGAAGGTCTTGTCGACCGTCTTGAAAGGGAAGTTCTTGCAGATGTCCTGAAGTTCTTTGCCGCGCTGATCGAGTTTCTTTTCGTCATAGAAAGGGACGTCTTCGGCACAGGCGACAGCGTAGTAGAGGCCTTCGAATTCGGAGGTTCTTGAACTGGTGAAGCCGGCTGCGATCAGAGGGCCGTAGTTGCCGCGTGCGGCCTTGTAGAGAATAGCCGGAACCATTGTGTGATCGAATTCACTGTAGAAGAGCGAGAGGAGCATGGATTGGATCATCGCGCTTTGCAGGCGGACGCTTTGAATCTCGCCGCTGCGGGGATGAGGGACTTGGACGGTCTGCTCGTTTTTGAAATCACCCATCAGCTTTTGATAGTTGAACCAGGGATCGCCGTAGGCTTCTTTGCAGCTAGCTGTTTGCCAGCAGCGATCGGAGATTTTTTTGAGAACGGGTTCGAGGTAGTTGGTGTCCTGGCCTATGAGGGCTTCAGGCGGTAAAACGCCTTCAAGAATGATTTTCTCAACGCGATCGGGGTAGAGGGTCGCATAGCGGAGTGCGAGGCGGGTGCCGTAGGAGACAGCGTAGAGGCTGAGTTTATCGTAGCCCATGTCGATGCGGATTTTTTCCAGGTCGGAGACCGATAGATCCGTGCGGAAGAGATTGAGGTCCATTGTCTTACCGAGGGTTTCGACGCAGTGGCCTGCGTCTTTGAGCAGCGCGGCGCGATCGGACAGGGGCGTGAGGTCGATGCTGGATTTCATGGGGCAGGCGAGGAAGTGGGGTTTGGCGGTTCCTCTGGGATCGAAAAAGATAAGATCGTAGTTATTATTGAGGTCTGTGAGGAGTTGACTCATCGGTAAAAATGCTTCTGTAGCACCTTGGCCTGGTCCGCCGGCGAGCATGACGAGGGGGGCTTTGGATTTCGAAACCTTGGCGGCTTTCTTGAAAGTGAAGGAAGCGGATATTTCCTCCTTAACAGGAGGGCATTGAAGCCAGGTGCCGTTGTGGGTTTGGCAGGATTTTAGTTTTTCGGAGGCCTCTAGGCGGCTGCCGAGGGCGATGCTGCCCATCAGGATGATGAGTTGAAACCAGGGGAGCAGGAGGATGTTGGACATAGACTTCTCACCGTTGTGAATCGCATTGCGTTTAGGTTGTCATAGGGATGATGAGGGGGCAATGATATTGCGAGGATCATAGGGGAAATGCGTGGAGCGCATAGGAATATTATGGCTGGGCATGAAATGCAATTTCACAGTCGATCGATTCAATCTGGTCATACGATCGTCGCACCTGAACCTGAGGTCTTTTGCCTTGCCCTTACCGTGCGACCTAGCCATTGGCGTGATCGTGATCATCGCCCCGAAAGCCTTGCCTTTGAACATTTTCCTCAGCTTCGCCGTGCAAAGTTGGGCGTCAAAAAAATACCCTAGACTGAGAATCCATCTACAGGTGTCGACGGAAAGGACAGAAGGCAACGAAACGACGGCCGGCGATGATCACGATCACGCCAATGGCTAGGGCGACGATCGACGGCTAGGGCGACAATTTTAATTATCAACTCAAGCTGTCTGCTTTTTTTGCGAATGCCAATGGGTATTGAGTAGGGAAATAGAGAGGTGGTATTCGCGC
>JACMPP010000019.1 GCA_014377445.1 Oligoflexus sp. | reverse complement strand
CAAGGAGATAATGGTTTTATTGCAGTCTTTTTCCACTCGCGGACGCGGCGATGAACAGTGAACGAGGCACCCTCGAACAGCAAGGAAAGTTCGGCCATAGTAATAGTGCTGCAAGATGGGTCGCGGGCAAAAGTAAAATTCCGCAAAGGCGATTATTCTTAAATCACTATTATCCGCTTTTGAAAATGAGTTTGACCTCGCTGGACCCGATTGTCATCAAGTTTGGCAAGGTTTTTGGGAGCATTGAGACTTTCAATATAGGCAATTAATGGCTTAAAATATTCTGGGGGGTGGGTAGCTTCGGCATTTCGGCCGCCGGAAAGATCAGAAACGACCACGAAGCTATGAAACGTGTGCTCCCAGTCAGGCGTTCCACCTGTAGACGACAGCATTCCACCATGGCTTGACCCAGCCGCTACCATGGCATCAGGTCGAACACCCCAGAGGGGCAGAATCTTCACGGGTACGATTACCCCATCGTCAATGACAGGTGGAAAAAATATATCGAAAACGCCGGTGCGCATTCCCGTGATTCCGACCACTGATTCCTGCGTTTCCGACCAGCACCGGGCATTTCCCTTTGACGTCTTCGGCTTATCTTACATAACGCGTAGTCCTGGCTCTCCAATGAGCGATAAGGGAGCTGAGACTATGCCAAGACCTAGGATTAGTATGCGGAAAACAAAGGAGATTTTACGTCTCGCCTTAAGCGAAGGCATGAGCCAGCGCCAAATCGCTCTGAGTACCGGTGCCTCAAAGTCAACGATCCAAGACGTTTTGGCCAAAGCCAAGGCCATCGGCATGGATTGGGGGCAGCTCAAGGACCTGCGCGAGGCCGATATCGTTGGACGGCTTCTGCCTAGCCGCCTCTCGGCGACCAAGCCTGAACCCGGCTGGGCTTATGTTCAGCAGGAGATGATGAAGAAGGGCACGACGCTGCTTCTTTTGTGGCTAGACTCCAAGCAGGAGAATCCCGAAGCCATTGCCTGGTCGAGATAGCTTGAGCGACATGAAAAGAATTTCCAGCGATATCCTCGACAAGTGCCTCCTATTGCCTCAAAATGAAAACTCCTGAAAAAAGTAAGGACCGACTGGGGGAAGAAGAAAAGACGACCATGACTTAAACTCGGAATTCCGTCGTTTGAGAGATTCCCGGACAGAGGCTCATTTGGCACTTTCATCCTTTCATAGCTTTACAACAATTCGACAGGAGTGAGGAGATTCATCATGGTTCATTCGAAGGATACCCGCCGCGAGACAAAGTTAGGCGATCTCGATATAGACCGCAGGAAAGTGTCGGCACGCAGGGATGATTCGCGCCGGAAGTTCATCGACGAGGCCTACAAGACGATTTATATCCCAGCCTATGTAAATCTCATCTATCCTAATTTTCCAGTGAAGATCCATGCGTTCAGCAATTTAATTGAGGAGCTGAGCCCAGCCGAATGGGTGGTGAACACTCTTGCGGTCGAGCAGGCGCAATCGGCAATGCCACTGCTAGGACTTAGGGAATTCGCACGAATCTTGATCGATCGCGGGATGGTGACGAATTCTAAGGGCGAAAATATTTCGGCAAAGAATGCAGACTTAACTGCGACGGACTGCTACTTCTTGAAGACTGGTACCTGAGAAGATTCTCGACGAGGATTCACGGAAGACCCGGTGGCGAACATTCGCTACTGGGTCTTGTTGTTTTCGGCATCCTTCATGAAACGTGGCGAAGAACGGCCTCTATTCCACCGATCGAGTCGGTCCAGACTTTGAGCTCACTCAGTCCCTGGCGAGTTGTGATGACAGGCTTGTAGCCAAAATCCTGTTGGGCCTTGGCTATCGAGTAAGTGGCGTGCTGAGTCAAGAGTCCAGCCGCATAGCGAGAGACGGGGGGGGAGCGTTTGGCTTTCAGTGCAGGAATTTTCCATAAGACTTCGATGGCTTCAATGAGCACCTTGAGCAGCAGAGGATTGATCGAGCCTCGAACGGGCGGCAGGTCAAAAAGTTTGGCCACTTCATCGAGAAAATCCCAAAGCACGATGGGCTCGGGGTCGGTTATGAAATAGGCTTGCCGGGCGACATTCGGTGAGACGGCAGCGGCAAGACAAGCCTCCGCGATATTCTCAACATGACAGAGACTGACCAGGACGCGTTTGCCAGGAGCGAGATTGCGTAACTTGCCTTTGGCAATTGAGGCCATCAGCTTGGGCATGAATCCCGACCGGTCGCGAGGTCCCCAAACCCCACGGGGCCTCAATGAGCAGGTGACGAGGCCAGGGCTGTTGGCCTTGAGAACCTCTTGCTCCGATAGGGCTTTGGTTTCGGCGTAATAATTGGCGAAGCGTCGAGGATAGGGCGCCGATTCATCCATGTTCAGGTGATCACTCGTGTCGGCAAAAATACTTGGGCTGCTTACAAAAACAAATCGTTTTACGTGGCTGGCTCGAGCGGCTTCCAAGAGATTGTGAGTCGCGAGGCAATTGGCAGAATGGAAGTCGGCATAGGTTCCGTAGTCGGTCACGCGACCCGCTGAGTGATAGAGGATGTCTATCGCATCTGTGGCTTTAAAGACAGCTGTGGGATCGGTGAGGTCTCCAATAATGAATTCAATTTTGTCCCCTAGAGTCTTGAGATAGGTGAGGTCGCTGCTTTTTCGAACGATGACCTTAACTTTGTCGCCATGGGTCAGGCAACGATCCACGATATGGCTGCCGAGAAACCCCGCAGCTCCGGTAATGAGGACATTCACGGCAAACTCCAGTCTTTTAAATCGATCCTTGCCCATTTGCAGGCCTAAGGGGTTTCCACCAAGTGGCACCGAAAATCAGGGTTCGGACCGCCGACTCACGAGCTGTATAGCCATGGATTGCGCCGACGGCTATGCCTTCAGGAATCTGGGCGATATGGACGACGGTGCTGAGGAATAAGTCGATCCACCAGATTGCAATCCAGAAGCCCGGCGGCAAGTCGATGATCAAACCTAGAACTATATAAGCCCAGCCTCCGATGGGAACCAGTTTCGCCAGCGATGCAAATCGGGATGAGGGCAGGAGTTGATGCGTAGCCCAGACGGCGAGCTTCAGCCTCTCAATCTTCGCATTATGGCGAAGGTCGACGGGAAAGCGCCTATGAAAGAGAACAGTGCGAACGGAATCCGTCGCCAAGCTCTTTTTCATGAGTTCGAGCAGTTCCAGTCTGATCGTGTCGTGTTCCGAAGCTGGTACGCCTTCATTCAACTCGATGCACATAACGGGTCTGCTGCCGGCTCCCACGAGCGCACTGCGCTTGACCTTCGGATGATCATTGGTCACGCCTTCGGCGGCAACGCTATGGAGCGTCACGCCGCTTTCGTTGACGAAACTGTGTGCCTTGCGGCCCGTGAAAAAAAGAATGCCGTCAGGATCTTGCCAAGCGAGGTCGCCCGTTCGGTGCCACACCTTCGTTGAACCTTGAGCAGGGTCGGAAATTTTGTGAGCGGCATTGGCCTCGGCGTTTTGATAATAGGAGCGGCTTATATTGGGTCCGCGTACGACCACTTCGCCGATTTCGCTGGGCTTCACGACCAAGGCTTCATCCCACCGTGGAATCGCATCATCTGTGCTACTTATGAGTCGCATATCGATCGTCGAGAGGATGGTGCCGAGGGGCGAGCCTTTTCCCGCTCTAATCAGGTCTTGGTATCGGCCAAGGATGTCCTTTCCGCTGATACTCGCCAAAGGCAGGCCCTCGGTAGCGCCCCAGCAAGAATTCATCGTGCTCCCAGGCGCCAGAAGGCTCATGAAATTCTCAAGGTTCTTCATGTCGATAGGCGCACCTCCCGAATTAACCATCTTTAAGCTCGGGAGCTTGATTTTCTTCGGTCTGGCAAAAGACCCCACGCGATTCAGAAGGGCTGGTGAGGCTAACATAACCGTGACTCGGTATCTGTTGATCGTATCGATGATCGTCTGCGGATCGACGTCAGCAGGCTTCGCCGGGTTCATTGGCGGTATGACCACGGTCGAGCCGACGATAAGGGATACGATGCCAAAGAAGGGCACTGTAACCATATCAATGTCATCCGCGGTCTGATGCAGGTCTTTAACGACTAGTTCGACTGTGGCCAAGGCCATGCCGTAGGTGGCCTCCACCGGCTTAGCCGGACCGGTGCTACCGGTCGTGAAGTTAATGATGGCAAGATCATCGCGTTGCGTTGGGGCGATGGGAAACAAGCCTTCAGCTGCGAAGAGAGGGCCCTTATCACCGGAAAAGGAGAGGCCTCCCTCCTTCACCCAGATCTTGATCTTGACGGTTTCAAAGGCCTTCCTGGCGAACATCCTCACCACATGAGCCGGTGTGATGCCGACAAAAGCCTCTGGCGATACCGATCGATAACTTCGAAGCATGCGCCGAAGGCCCATGCCGGGATCCACGACGACCGGTATAGCACCGAGCTTAATGAGGGCAAAGGCCAAGACGTAGAGCTCCATGCTTGGCTTGATCATTAAAACGACTTTGTGTCCCTGCTTGATGCCTGCTCGCTGCATGGTGGCAGCATAACCGTCGGTACGCGCTTCAAACTCGCCGTAGCTCAGCTGCCCAAGGGGTGTGGCGATGGCGATTTTGTCGGGATTATGCTTTGCATAATTCCGCACGATCAAAGCCGGATTACATAGCTCACTCTCAGGAACTGACATAATGGGCAACTCCTGAATCGAGCCCAGCAGCGGCTCCGACGAATAGGATTTGACTGCCCGGCTTGGTCAGGCCTTGTTTTTGCAATTGGTGATAACCGACGCCGAAGGTCGAACTGTGGGTGTCCCCAAATTGACTGAAGAGATCCATGGCCGCTGCTGAAGGCAAGCCGATCTCTTTGCCGAGGCCTTTAGCAAACGCGGCATCGAGTTGCGAGCTGATCAAGGTGAGCTTGGCGGTCGGTATTTTATGGGCTTCGACGAAGGAGCGCGCAGTGTTCGCCGCCAGTTTAAGAGCCGCAGGAATATAGCCCGGCGCGGACTTGACGGTGAGGCGATTGCGGCCGTCAGCGCCCATATTCTTGGCTTCGAAATACGCGAGGCGCCCTTGGCCGGCAAACTCTTCCGATTTGAAGTCAAAGCCTTGAAAACCGCGTTTCGGGTCGGCGTTCTTGCCTAGGAGAATGGCGGACCCGACTGTGGTGTAGGGAAAGTCGGCAGGATTGTTATTGGATGGGTGAGAATCTCCGCCCACGATCAAGACGTAGCGAGTAAAATCGCTTTGGAGGAACGCGTCCGCGATCTTCATCGCGTTCAGGGCGCCGATGCCGCCGTTCATGAGATCAAGGCCAAATGCGTCCTTGCCGTTGTTCGCTTTGATGAAGTCGAGGTTGATGCCGAGCTGCTTCTGGATGAGGAGAGCGATCGCTGGTTCGACGATGTTGCTATCGCGAAAGTTCCCGTTGTTGATGATCAAGGTGATATCCTCAGCCTTGATCTTGGCATTCGCGATGCATTGCTTGGCCGCGATCGCAGCGTGGTCGATCGAGCTTTTTACCGATTTGTCCGTGCTGATACCAGTCGCTAAAATAATTGCGCCCATGTCATACCTTTAAGTTTGAAAAAGTTGCTGAGAGAAAGCCCGTTATAAGCCCAGAGGCGGCCGGCACGATCAAGACCTTATCGCCCTTTTTGACCGTTTTATCCTTTAACGCGTGATAGAGGGTCACAAAATGGGCGGTAGTCGCCGTGTTGCCGCAATGCTCCACGACGCTCAGCGATGACTTCGGCAGTTCGGCCTCAAAAATCTCCGAGCCATATTTGCTGGCGTTGCTGATAGCTCGTGAGCCGACCTGATGATGCAGGATATGGTCGAACTTTTCTGTTGTGATATGCCGCCCGTTTTTCTGGTAATAGGCCAACTGAAAGCGCGGCCAAAGCTGGATACGATCTTTTTTATGCATCTCGGCGTTGATTGTGTAGAGTGCCATGCCTTCGGATTTATCGCTGGGCATCCCGAGGCAAAGCTGAGAATACTCGGCGCAGCTCATGATTTCGTAATAGTCGATGCAGTCTTCGTCATCGACGGCTTTGTCAATGATCACCGCAGCCCCCGAGTCGCCAACCGTCATCGAGCCGAATTGTGGGTCAGTGGCGCCGACTATCTCGCGGATGGCGGTCTCGGCAATAGGCGTGATGAAATCACCGCTGATCACCAGGCCGTTGCGTACCGTGCCGGCTCGTATCATGCGATCCAAGAGGAACACTCCCGTAAACATACCCGCGCAGGCATTCGATACATCGAAGTGCATGGCTTGCGGTGCGCCGAGCGCATATTTTATGGAGTGGCTCAAGGGCGGTTCGAAGGTGAAGTTGCGTAACGCGCCGCCCGTAAAGCGGGTGATCGAGCCGATGATGATAACATCAATATCCTCAGGCTTATACCTCGACCGGCTCAGGCAGTCTTTAGCCGCGGCGAGTGCCAGGGTAAAGCTATCCTCATCCTTGCTCGCCGTGTGGACCTGTTGAATGCCGGTGATCGCTTCCAGGTCGAACGGAGGTGGTACCTCCATCGCGCCTACGCGGTCTTTCATCAGGGTCACTCCCTCGGGAAGATAAATGCCGAGGCTCTCAAATCGAGTTTTCATGGAATCTCCTCAGTGTTTCATGCGACGATCGTCAAAGGCAGAAGATGGAAAGGCTCTGCGAATTGGCTTGTAGCATCTCCGAGATGTTTTTGGCTATTTTCAATTTCGTCGCAATTATAAGCTTTCCAGAAGTTTGTTATCAGGGGATAGTTTAATATGCAGGCCCATGATGTATCAAATTATTTCCGAGATCATCTTGAATATTAACAACGTCTTCAAAAGCTTCCAGATCTTAGTGTGCCACGAAAAGAGCCCACGTCTTCTTTTGCACGAGAGGCCCGTTTCCAATTGAAGGGAAGCTGGCGCAGCGCATCTTCACCTGCTCTCGATCTTTTTTTCCATGCGTATGAGGCCAGAAATCGAGTCGATAGGTTTTGTCTGGCTGGTGGGCACAAAGCCGAGTCTTTCGTAGACGCGTTTGGCGCCGAGATTCTCGGTGGCGACATCCAAGAGAAAGCCTTGGATATCATCAGTTGTTTCCGCTTTCATCATCTCTTGAAAAAGGTGGCTAGCGACTCCTTGGCCCCGGAAGTCCGCGTCCGTTGCCAGGTTCGCCACGTAGCAGTATTTCGATCGCAGCGGCCTGTAAAGCCTGCCGAATTTGAGGCTTCGCCAAAGGATTCCCAAAGCCTTCGGGAAGGGCGTCTGCCGAAAGATAACAAGGAGGGATTCTAGGAAGATACGAGGTGCGTGGCGCACCGCATAAGCGGTGATAACCGCAACTACGCGTTGGTCGACCTCCACGACATAGGCGCGCTTTGCGGCCCAGATTCCTCTATTCTGACGAAACCCCTCACTGACCAACGGCTTCAGATACGAGTGAAAGATCGCCGGGTTCAAGTCCGGTGCGGATGCGATCATCAGGTCGCTTACAATGACGACATCATCCGGCCTTGCCCGTCGAAAGATTTTTTGGTTGCCGCTCGTGCTTGCAAAACCTTGCTTGTTGGGCATATCGCTCTTACCTTATAGTAGCGCTTCTGATGAGCCTTTATCTTAGTCCACTCCTGTTCGCCGGGGAAGCTCGAATGCTCTATTCGCGAAACGTATCAGCTAACGAACGTCTCTATCTCGCTAGCGAAAAGGGATTCGGTCAGTTAATCCTGCAGTTGATCGTCGAAGGGTGCGGACGCATCGATCCGGAGGCCTTGCAGAGTGCCATCGAGAAAGCTGCGGTGACCCATCCCGGTTGTCGGGTGCGGCGGCAAGGAAGTCATTGGACTGCCGATGGACCTCTGCCTCATCTGCGCGTTACCGCGGGTTGCCCTGATTTTTACAAGGACTTGAATCGCAGTGCTCGCCTTCACGGGGTTTTGCACGATGAGCAAGTAGCCGAAATCGAGCTTTTCGCCGATGGCGACCGATGCATTCTCGCATTTCGCTGCCTTCATGCGGTGGCGGATGCACAGGGACTCCTGCTTTGGGCGCGGGCGGTCTTCAGCTTTCTTCGGGGAGAAACTCCGCCTTCTGCCCTCTCGCCATTGAGCGACCGAGCATTAGTGGCGAAGCTCGGCGTGAAGGCGCGCAGCGAAGCCCCCCTATCCCCAAGCTCCATCGGATTCCAGGGCAAGGCGGATGGCCAGCATCGCTATAGTTTGAGTCGAGTGACAATAGCGGGAGTCCACGTCGGCATCAGCGCCCGTATTGCAGTTATGATGCGAGATTATTTTGAGGATCCAGATGCGACCTTCATGGTGCCTGTGGATTTGCGACCTCATTTAGAAGGCGAGCGTTCGACCGGAAACCTCACACTGCCGCTCTTCATTCAGGCGCCTGAGGGTCAAAGTTGGGAAGTTCTTTTTCAGCGCATGCTTAAAGCTTTCGACGGCAAACGCTACCTTGACATCAGTAATCTAGATCGCTTTCAGTCCCTTGCCCCCGTGAGCCTGCTGAGTTGGCTTCTGCCGCAGCTCCATGTTCGGCAGATGAAGCAGGGCCGCTACCTCGTCAATAGTTTGATATCTAGCATAGGCCGTGTTTCCCAGGCCGATTTCGGCTTGACAGGTTTTCAGGCTGACGTAATTTGCTTCCTGCCTATGCCCATACCCATACCCATAGCCTCGACGAATTTCGTGGTGACCGAATACGGCCGCAGTACCGAAATCTGTATTTCCGTTCCCCAGGAATTCGAGCATCGCCTCGACGAGATCGTGCAAAAATTCTTCGCGGCAACGGGTCTCAGCGAGAGCGGCCGGCCCTGCGTTTTTGGTCTGCCGCTGCGACCTTTGGATAAACCTGATATTAATGAACGCATCGAAGGCATGGCAAACCGTTTTCCGGATCGGATAGCTCTTGAAGAAGGCTCGCGATACCTGAGCTATAGCGAAATGATGACGACCCGCGACCTGCTGGCTTCTGCCCTGCTCCGGCGAGGCGGTTCGGGCGCGATGCGGTTGGCATTGCTTATGAATCGATCTATTGAGACTGTATTGACGATGCTGGCGAGTTTGAAGGCAGTCGATGGTCGTTGGCGGTGAGAACCTTTTACGATCCGTATGTGCCGCTACGACTGAAAAATTAGGCGCACAGCTGCGTATTTACAACGAGTATGGTCCGACGGAAACCACGGTCGGCTGTACTGCGCACTGCTTTGATGCCTCAGATGGCGATTCAGTGGCGATCGGAGGACCGGGTGAGGGGATGTCGCTCTACATTTTACGACCCGATCTTTCGCCGTGAGACCATGATGAAGAAGGCGAAATCTACATCGGAGGCGTCGGAGTTGGCGCTGGATACTGGCGGAATGAAGAGATGACGCGTACTAAGTTCGTGGAGGACCCTTTTCTTCCTGGTCAGACGATGTATCGTAGTGGCGATCGGGGTGTGGCCAAAGGCGGTCGCATACTCTGTTTGGGGCGCATCGATCATCAAGTGAAAATCAACGGCTATCGTATTGAACTCGACGAGATCAACGAGATCACCTTCTACAGCAACTATCACGCACGTCGAAGGTGAAATCGCCTCGGGTATGCCTTCGTGCAATTTCATCGACGAAAATCTGAAGGTGATCGTGACGGATCTTATTTCGCCGACTGATTTAGCAGCAAGGAATGACTGTTATTTCAAAGCCGGTGACTACCCCTAGGTTCGCAGTTGGCGAGCATTGTTTTGGAATCGCCGTCTTTCAAAACAGGCAATTTGATCGAAACCGATCAGACCAACTGGTGCAGGCCATTTATCGGTTCCTTCTCGATAAAGCGCAAGTGCTATGACATGATTTTAGAGGGTTACCAGCTCACCGTCGGTAGCTTCGAGATACCATTCCTTGCGGTCGCGCTTGAAGCCAAGGTTACTACGTTCACTCGAGTGCCTTCCTTATTGTATCGAAAGGTGCGATAATCCAAGCGATAGATTATCCCCATAGAGCTTTGATGAAGGAGTTGCACTTTGACGATAGTAAATGCTGCGCTCGGCGAAGAGCTTGCCGCTAAATCTATTCGTGAAACCGCTGATAAGGTTTTTTTCTGGAACGTATTTCGCTGGAACCGGCGGAAGTGCGGGAATACCTATATGCGATTACGACCCTTCGTTTGCCGAGATGGGGGTAGAGAAGGAATATAGGCACGATTTCTACCACTACGGAAGTTTCGGCCCACGCTTTCACCTCGTGTATGCAGCTCACAAAAAGTGATGACGGATCCGAAAAATTGCAGGAAAGGACATCGCTTTGAACTTAAAAGTGCAGCAAAGAAATGTGTCGTCCAATGAAAGAATCTATCTGACAGTCGCCCGTCATTTTTCGGAACTTGTGATGCATTCCGTTTTGGAGGGACTTGGCGTAATCACCATTTCTGAACTGCAAGCCGCAGTCACCAAAGCCAGCGAACTGCTCCCAGGTGCGCGTCTCCGTCTCTCGGGCTCGCAATGGATCGCGGACGCGGCAGCGCCCGTCGTTCTGCAATTGAATGAATATCCTAGTTTCCAGGGTGATATCAGTCATGCAACACATAATTTCTCTTCGCTTGATCCAAAATCGGGTCATACACTCAATGTTCACATAGCCACGCTTGATGGCCGAACCCTTATGATTTTTCGGGCGCTGCATGCCGTCATGGACGGCAAGGGTATGCAGATATGGATCAAAACTATTTGCGCTTTTCTCAGGGGTGAAAATCCGCAGTGGACGGATTCGCTGCTAACAGAAGATCAGGTTTTGGATTCGTCGCCGGGCCAAAAGCGCGCAAATGAGCCCGTATTTCCCTACGCTGTTAGCCCTCGGATGAAGAGTGAGGCGGCAGCTGACGCTTTTACATTCTCTTATGCCCGCCGCAGTCTTCGTGGCACCATTCCTGGTATTATCGCGAAATTGTCGATAGGCGTGGATAAGTTTCTTGCATCAGGTCCGGAAGATCGCTCGTTGATGCTGATTCCTGTTGATGTACGCAACGATCTTGATCCTTCACTCAATCAGAGTATGGCAAACCTCAGCCTACCGCTGATGCTTCCCGTTAGTAAAGGACAAACCTGGTCCGCATTGTCCCAACAGTTTCTGGATATGCTTTCGTCGAAAAAACATATCGCGCGCGGATCCTTGGATTCGGTTTATCAAAAGGTTCCGGCCAGGCTCTTCGCTTGGTTTCTCCGTACATACTGGTTGAGTTCCCTGCGTCGCGGGCGCTTTATGGCCTCCGCGGTGATTTCTCACACCGGACGGCAGGACTTAGGCGAATTTTCTTCAAAAAAATTCGACGCAGATAGTCTGGTTTTCCTCCCTTGCGTCGTCCCGATTGCGCCTCTTGGACTTGTGCTAACGGAGACTGACCACGGCACCGAGATCGCGATGGTCAGTGCCAATGCGCTTTGGGCCGATCCATTGAAACTTTTGGACGATGTGATCGAAGCGTCCGGCTTTTCCGAACTGGTGATTCGGGACGACCATATGCTTGCAAAAAAGCATTCGCCGGAAAGCATGGTATTCCCTGATGCTCATTTGAGTCTGCATCAGTTGGTGGAACGTCAGGCTCGCAAAGCGCCCCGGAACGTGGCTCTTGTCTTTGCCGAACATGAGATGAGTTACAGCGAGATGAATGCACGGGCCAATCAAATAGCGCGTCTCCTAGTCTCGAGAGGTCTGCAGAAAGCTGATTTTGTGGGTGTGGGATTGGAACGATCCTTTGATGTCATCGTTTCGATTCTAGCCATTCTAAAAGCTGGTGGGGTTTATGTACCACTGGATCCTTCGATGCCGGCGAATCGACTGGAATACATGGTCGATGATTCGCGAGCCCGCTTTGTGATCTGCTCTTCAAAGAACGCGATGCTGTTCGCGGGACGCACGGAGGCGATAATCCTTGATGAGCTTGATCACGAACTGGCGGCTCTTGGTCATGCTGATCTCGACCTGGATATTCGTCCGGATGATCTTTGCTACTTGATATACACTTCAGGTTCGACTGGCCATCCGAAAGGCGCGTTGAACAAGCACGGTGCGTTGACCAACCACTTCCTGTGGATGGCGAATGAGTACAAGCTGGGCCCGAGTGATTGCACTTTGCAGAAAACGCCGATCAGTTTCGATGCCTCGCTTCTCGAGGTCTTCCTGCCTTTGCAAAGTGGCGGTCGCATAGTTATCGCAAGGCCCGATGGGCATAAAGACACGCGCTACCTGCTCGAATTGATCCAGAATCACAAGGTCACCTTTCTGAGTATCGTCCCCAGTGTATTCAACCTTTTTCTCGATGAGATTGACGGTCAGGAGGAAAGCAGTCTTAAGCTAGTCCTGCTGGGTGGCGAAGAGTTCACTCGTAAACTTTATGATAAGTTCAAGCAGCGCTTTCCTCGGGCCAATGCTATCAACCTTTATGGGCCGGCCGAAGCAGCCATCGACACGCTGACGTTCGACTGTCGTTCGGGCTTTCAGGGACGGAGTGTTCCAATCGGACGTCCTATCGCCAATTCAGAAATTTTTGTGGTCGACGAATGGATGCAGCCTGTGAAGGTGGGGGACAGTGGCGAGCTGATCATTGCGGGTGTCCCGATAGGCCCGGGTTATTTTAATCGGCCCGAGCTCACCCAGGAAAAGTACATTGCTCATCCCTTCAATGTGCAGAGTCCCTACAAAGCCTATCGTACAGGCGACCTGGTTCGGCAACTGCCGGATGGTGAAATTGAATTTATGGGGCGCATCGATCATCAGGTCAAAATTCGAGGTGCTCGTATCGAGCTTGGTGAGATTGAGCACCGTCTGGAGCAAATTCCGCTGCTAAGCCGTGCCGTGGTTGTGGCAAAGGACGTCGCTGGGGACAAGAGGCTGGTCGCCTATTGGACAGGCGACGCGACCGACGACCTGCGTAAGGCATTAGCGAAGTCATTGCCGGAGTACATGATCCCCTCAGTATTCATGAAGCTCGATGCCTTACCCCTCAACGCAAATGGTAAGGTCGATCGGACGAATTTGCCGGAAGTGCATATGGAGGTAAGTGCGGAAGATATTTTCGTTCCTAGCAATCCGCGCGAGAAATCGCTCGCCGATATTTGGTCGATCTTGCTGAAGTCCCCGGTTGGAAGAAGAACGCATTTCTTTGAAGCTGGCGGCAATAGTCTGCTGGCCATCTCGCTGGTGGTCCGTGTGAACAGCGCTTTGAAAATTAAGCTCCATCCTCAGGATCTCATTGAGAACCCGCGTTTCGACGTTTTTCTCAGTCGGGTAGAGTCTCTGATGGCAACTACTGCAGCGGTTCATTGAAAAGAGCCCGGGAGGGCCGCTTTATTCGAGGTGTCCTTCGATGACAGACAAGCCAAGCCTTTATTCACGCAGCGTTTCCTTCAGCGAAAGATCCTTCTTTGGTAAGCTCAGTACCTATAAGCAATCGCTTTGTGCGCAAATCGTCTTCGAGGGAAGCGGCTCGCTCTCGCTGAGCGACCTGCGCGCTGCGGTACATGTTATCCGCAAAACTTCGAGCTATAGGCTGGTTTCAGCTAAAAAACGCGATCTCGACCGAAGGATCGCGGCCTATCGAAAGTGTATTCACGGTAATCTTTCAAATGAAATCATGCAGCTTGGTTCTACAATCAAGCTTGAAAATATAAGTTATTTGGCTCTTCAAAAGTGCTATGGAAAATCTGTTGGTCAATCCGCCCCGGCTAGCCTAAAGGCATCTCTATTCCGAACAGCTGAAAAGCTCGGAGGCAAGGGGCATTCTTTGGTTGCCTGCTTGATAATTACGCCATATAAAACCTCATCCACACTGATGAGATACCGACTATGAAACGCTTGACCCTACTAGCGATCCTGTCATCCCCGGTCTTCGCCCACGAAACTGTCCCTGAAACCAAATTCTTTCAGGACTGAGAGGGATCACGGTAATCGATGGGCTTTTTTACAGGTAAATTGATGGGAGTGTACGACGCAGGTATCGCCACTCCCCAAAAAAACGATTTTCTTAAAAGTAATCCTGAAGATTTAGTTCAGTATGATCCTTCGTCCCCT
>JACMPP010000120.1 GCA_014377445.1 Oligoflexus sp. | reverse complement strand
TCATCGTGATTCGAGAAAAGCAATCTTTGGCTGAACTGCGTCGTTCGGCCGGTTGAAAATGGGCTAGGGGGCTAGCTGCTCAGCCCCCGCACTATCAGAATGTCTACATAGACAGATTTTGACAGTTAATTTAGAGCGGTCATCTTCCATTCTGGAAGCTCGAGGCTAACCCCGGTGGCCCGACTTTACCTTATGGGTACATGGCTATGATTTTGATGGCGGTAATTCCGCCTCTTTTTAAGTGGCGCATGGAAAATGTGTTTGCGAAACTGGGGAGCTCGGCAGAATGAGGCCTGAATAGAAAAGGACCGAAAGGGAGGGAATCTCTCCTTTCAGTCCTTAGCAAAAGCCGCCTCGCTCAACAAGAACGTTTCACTCCTACAGAAAGAGTATAAAACAGAGCCAATTGAAAAACAGAACTATCACTGAATGTGAAACCTATCAACATTTCCTCCAGCTAATACCCCAGATTTGTTTGATTGTGCCGTCGATCGAGTCGTTGGCGATGTAACCTTGAGATTCGGGATATTTCGGTTTGTTCGTGTTGTAGACGCGGATTGAAGTGTTAATATTCAAAGCGCGGTCGGTCGTACAAGGTGACCATACAGCCGATGCGATGCCAATTTTATCGGCATAAACATAGTCTTCTGTATGGGGTCCGTTGTTCGAGGCAGAGAATACGCCGGTCGTTCCTTGTCCCTCAAAGGAGTAACTTGTGGTGTGGGTGGCTCGAGTACCCTTATCAAGAGTCATGAAGCCTCTGTAGTAGAAGCTGGCAATCGAGAACTGCCAACCCGAAGGGATGTCGAGGTTTAATGTAAGAACGCAGTTTTTGCGGCCTTCGGACAAGGTGAATCCAGGACCGGATTCTGCCTGGAAGTCAGAGAAGGTAAGGGTGAAGGCTTCTTTGTCGTCTGAAATATTTACGGCAACCGTATCCTCAGACGGACAACCACTTCCTTTTACTAAGATACTTTCAATCAGCACGTGAGCTGGTTTGCTCGTTGCAAACGCCGAACTACTTATAACAAAGGCGAGAGAAGTGAGAGACTTAATGCCAAAGGCTAATCGATTCCCAATTACTTTCATGGTGAGACCTTTCTAAAACCTTGGTTGAAGAGCATTCCTTCTTTATTTCTAACCCATCGCTTGGTCGTTGCCTAATAAAGAATTCTGATTTGATCGGCTGAAAATACCGATTTCATAGGGTTTTGGCAGCATTTTCTCACGACTCTAGAGAGCCTTTTTCATGAGGCTGTCGCTCGCTTTTGAGACCTTGATCTTCTATAATCTGATCAAATCTAGACACAACTTGTCGAAGCACGATACTCAAAACATCAAATCCGCGGTTTTCGGGTCATTTTTGAAACCAGGTCACACGGTTTTTGAGATGATAGAGGAATCGTTGCATCAAATGGGCCAATGGATTTCGTTTTCGTAAAATAGCGTTTTCAAGGAGTGTGTATGAGAATTTTTAATCTGGTTTTCGCCTGTTTATTTCTGGTTCCTGGCGCGACGCTTCGTGCTGAAACTCCCGCGGCGAAAACCAGCGACACAGAGATGGTCCAATTGAAACAGGATGTGGAAGCACTGAAAGCGCAGGTGAAGGAGTTGCAGGGTAAAAAATTAGTATGTAGTGATGGGAAGTCAGTGCAGGGACCCAAGAATAAATGGAGCCCATGGTCTGCCTGTCCGGAAGGAATGAGTGCGACTGGTCTGGCTCGTGTCGATATTCAAGGCGATCATGAGGTCGTCAGCAACCACGTAAATGATTTTCAATGCGGTCCCCAGGGCTGTCGTGCCTGGTGTATAGGCAATCCCTGCGAGGTCGTCGCGCGCTGCTGCAAGTAGGCGGGGAATCCCTCGATGTGCACAACGCAAACTGATCCCCCTAAGTGGTGACGCCAAGCAGAAAATGTCTTTTCGTTTTTGATGGCAGTTTAATTACATTCGGCTCTCTTAAAGGAGAGGCCTATGTGTCCCAACTGCAAATCGTCAAAGTCTTTAATGAAAAATGGAACTTACCTTCGAAAATCTGATCAGAAAAGCCTGATTCGCTATAAATGTCCGGCATGCAAAATTACCATGTCCGAGACCTTCTTCAGCATCGACTATCGTTTCCGAAAGCGCTCGATTAATCAGATGACTTTTAAGGCGCTATGCAGTGGGGTTTCGCAGCGAAGATGTGGGTTTTTGGTCAATATAAAGCCTATTGGAGTAGCGAGGCGTGTCGTACGATTTGGCACCTGTGCTGCCTTTAATCTTGAAGCATACCGGAACACTAGGCCTAAAGCGACAATCGTTCAGATTGACGAAATGGAGAGCTTCGAACACACGAAATGTAAACCTCTCACAATGCCTATCGCAGTCGAACAGGGGACGCGGAAAATATTAAGTCTCAGGGTGGGATCCATCGCCGCAAAGGGTAAGCTCGCCGAGATTTCACTCGCTAAATATGGTAAGAGAAAGTGCCAAAGAAAGGTTTGTCTCGAAGCCGTTTTAGAAGAACTCGGCAATTGTTTCTTGGCGACCGGGGTCATCAAGTCCGACGAGAGCAATCACTACCCAAGGCCTATAGCAAACGCTTTTCCAGAGGCTACTCATCAGCGTTTTAAGGGGCAAAGAGGTTGCGTCACAGGACAGGGGGAGATGAAGAGAGGAGGCTTCGATCCGATCTTCACCCTTAATCATTCCTACGCAATGTTCAGAGACAATCTTAAAACCTTGAGCCGACGAACCTGGTGTACTTGCAAACGTCCCGACCGCCTGCAGTTGCTTATGTTTATGTACGCGTGGTTCCATAATCTGTGGCTAGAACGCAAAAATAAACCAGTGCATTTGGAGCGGTCTATTATCACCAATTAAGGGGATCAGTTTTAGACCTTCCATTGCTTAAGAAGGTCACGGATTTCTCTGAGAATGATTTCAGACTTCGTCGGTTCGGGTTCGACGGCTGCTACAACGGCCTCCTCTCTTTTTCTCAAGTGTTGAATGGCCTGAATCAAAGCGAAGACGCAGATCGCAACGATGAGGAAGTCGACGCTCGACTGTAGGAATTTGCCGTAGCTGATGACGACGGCAGGTGTGGTTTCCGTCTTCTCCCGAAGAGTGATGGCCAACTCACTGAAATTGATTCCGCTCAAAGCATAACCGATCGGAGGCACCAGCACATTGTCGACCAGGGACGACACGATTTTCCCGAAGGCAGCTCCGATGATCACACCGGTCGCGAGATCGATAACGTTGCCGCGCATTGCAAATTTCTTAAAGTCCTGGATAATCGACATGGATCAGGCCTCTTCTTTTTTCAGCTATGATTTTTGAGGAGATCTAAGCTGTTTCCTGAAGCCCCTGCAAATAAATCGTCTATGAAGATTACGTAAACTCAGGTTATTCCGTAACATGTGTGCGTTTTTAAGGAAAGACTGGAGAAATATTCAATCGAGGATTTTTATCTCAAGTGTTATATTTTGGTCGGAATATGGGTAAAATTGAGCGAGATGTAATTAGCAGGAGCCTTCGATGCTTAAGTCAAACGTTCTCAAAATCAGCGTGCTCAGTCTTTTTGTAGCACCGTATCTATCGGCTTCGCCGTTAAAAATTCTTTCGGGTAGCGCGAGTTTCATCGCTACAGGTAAGCCAGGATTTCTCAAGATCAATGGCACGGGGCCGGATATTAGGGGTAGCCTCGACCAAGGTCCCAAGGGCATCACAGGCGACATCATCGTCCCGATGGAAAAGTTTGTAACAGGGATCGATCTACGTGACGAGCACATGAAAGAGAAATACTTCGAAGTTAAGAAATATCCTGAAGCGACCTTAAAAATCATCTCTTTCGAGCTTGATGGGAGCGGCCAGGCGAAGGAAAAACCCTTCAAGGGAACCTTGAGGTTCCACGGCATCGAGAAGGCTGTTACCGGCACTGCGACGCTTGCCAATGATGGCGCCAAACAAAATATCGAAGCGACGTTCTCTTTGACGCTCTCAGATTACAAAATTGATATTCCCACCTACGCAGGCGTCAAGGTTGCGGATACAGTTGTCGTCGATGCGAAATTGCAGACCGAAGCTGCTAAATAGTCGAGCTATTGGGGGCTTTTCTACTTTTCAGCGGGAAAGTTCCGAATATGCTAATTGGACTTGTGATGGTGAAACTGCGTTTTCTAGTTAAATTCCGCTTGCCTGAGGCTGCTTCAGACGATATAACTTTCTCACTTCGATATAGGGCGCTGTGGCGGAATGGCTACGCAACGCATTGCAAATGCGTACCATACCGGTTCGAATCCGGTCGGCGCCTC
>JACMPP010000119.1 GCA_014377445.1 Oligoflexus sp. | reverse complement strand
TCATCGTGATTCGAGAAAAGCAATCTTTGGCTGAACTGCGTCGTTCGGCCGGTTGAAAATGGGCTAGGGGGCTAGCTGCTCAGCCCCCGCACTATCAGAATGTCTAGATAGACAGATTTTGACAGTTAATTTAGAGCGGTTAAGAGCCATCAAAATGGCTTATTTGTTGAGTTCTGCAGCGGGGAAGTTCTCATGCGGCGGCCTCGGAGCCCAGCCGATTTGCCTTCTTTCCAGTTTTTAGAGAGTGGTGTCAAAAGCGGTTTTAGGAGTTTCATGGCTTAATCTCTTCAAGAATGGTCAGTCTCTGCTGCAGAGTTTGCCTCAGCGTTTACCGGAGAGAGACAATGCAATGCTCGCGCTATTATTAGAAAAATTGTAACAAAGCCATATTGCGTTGGCTAGGATCTTGCTTCGGACGCACTTGGTCAGTAGCCCGAAACATCCTCCAATCCCGCTTGCGCGATGGCAGGGAATGTTTCACCATGACCGTGAAGTGTAAAGGAGTGTTCATGCAGACTTCGGTCCCTACAAAAGCTCTTCATATGAACATCGATTCGACTCATATGCAAGGCAACGGCAAGCTAGGCCGTTATATTCTTCTTCCCGGTTCGGATGGTCGAGCTCAGGAAATGGCCAAACGATTGCTCGATGTCAAAGTCATCGAACACGGTCGGCGGCATACTTTTTATATGGGTCACACCGTATCCCATGGCAAGAAAATCGATATTGGTATCATGAGTTCCGGCATGGGTTGCCCAAGCATGGATATCATCGGAACCGAGCTCCTGCAGCTAGGCGCCAAACGTATTATTCGTGTGGGTACGGCGGGATCCCTGCAGCCGAAGCGTCTCCGCGTTGGACATATGGTGATTCCCATGGCTTCCGTCCGGGACGAAGGCACAAGCCGGCATTATCTTGATGCCTCGATTCCCGTGTTGAGTTCGCTTGAATTTCTGGATGTCGCACGTTCGGTCGCCAAAGACCTCAAAATCGTTAAAGTGGCGTTGGGTCTCGTTCACACGAAGGACTCGCTTTACGCCCGGGAGTTCGGCCAAGGCCCTCTGCAGGCCCAGCATAAGGTCTACATGGAGCATTTGAAAGCTTCAGGCGTTTTGGCTTCGGAAATGGAATGTGCACAGCTCTTCACGTTAGTGCAGCTCTGGAACCACGCAGCCTTGGAGAGCGATGCGAACGGTCCGGGCGTGCGCGGTGGAGCAGTTTTGGCGATTGTGGGCGATGATAAGCCTTTTGCAGACAACGCACAAATCGTGGCCGAAACGATCGACGCAACAATCAACTTTGCTTTTGCGTGCATTGCCGCCTGGGCTAAGGGAGAGGATTCAAAATGGATTTAGCCTGGGATCAAATCCTATCGCTGGTCGGAGCGTTTCTGATCCTTGTGGCCTATGCCCTTGAGAGTTTGAAGCCTGGTTATTTGCGCCCAATCGTCTTTCAAACGTTAAATGCCCTGGGATCATTCGGGCTCTTTGTTACAGCGGTGATTCATAGTCAATATGGCTTTATCGTGCTGGAGGGCTCTTGGTTTGTGATCAGTGTTGTGGCTCTGTTGCGTCTGGCCCTTGGCAAATCCAAAGCGGTTAAATAGTCTTTTGTAACAGAAAGGGAGGCTCATTTTGCATGTGAGTCTTCTAACATATTGCATTCATTGAATATGCACTCCTCTCTCAACCTATAAAACCTCTGACTTACACGATAGATCTGACTAGTCTTCAAAGCTGAATTCGTGTAATTCCCGCCTACTGCTTTGATAAAGGATTTTATTGTGAAACACATCGCCATCACTTTAGCTCTCGTCGTGTTCTCCGCGTTTGCCTTTGCCCACGAAGGTCACGAACACCCGGAGACAACTCCTCCTGCAGCTTCTACAAACCATACGCCCGTCGTCAATGCTGATCATCACGAGAGTGAAGCTCAGGATAATGGATCCGATGATGTCGTGGCCGAAGGTTCTGAATATTCGGAATTTGCTGCGCATATGATTTTTGAGGTTCGTGTGGAAGACCAGGAACTGGATCCCTATGCGATGGCCATCGCCAGGACGAACGCTGATCTTCCCATTGTCGCTCTTGAGGATTCGAAGCTGATGCTGCTGGGTGGGAAGCCTTTGGGCAAACGCTACATTTAATGGAATGTTGTTTCGAGTTGGGAAGCGAGGATTGAAGAGGCCAAGGCGGAATGGGCGAAAGGTCCCCATGCGGATCACCATCGCTTTCAACTGATTCCGAACGATAATAAGGAGTTTATCCCTTTACCCGAGGAGCTGGCGAAAAACCCAAAAGGCACGATCGTGTAAGCGAGGCTTCGAGGAGAAGCCTTATCCTCCTAAATCGAAACCTGGAGGTTAAGACTTATGGCTTTTTAGTTTCGTCTTCTTTGGAAGCAGCGATTTGAGATGGTTTAGCGGGCTCGTCTTCTTTGATGCTGTTTTTGAAATTTTTGATTGTTTCCCCAACAGCACTACCGAGTTTTGGCAATCTGCTGCCGCCAAACATCACAACGACGACACCAGCGATGATCATGAGTTCAGGTGCGTTTAGCATTCTAGATCTCCAAAATAATAGGCTTTTCGTGTCTTTTTGCTCGTGCCTTATGCAAGCACGAGTATACGTGGGGAATTTTCAGTTTCACAAGGATTTTATCGCGAAAAGGTCGGGCAGTACAGCGTGCCGGATTTAAAAGCGTGAAAAAAGCACTGCCACGGCTATTGGGCGGCAACAAGGCTTCTTAAAAATGCAGTTATTACTTTCCCTTACTTCCTGTGAAGGGACGTTCCCAGAGGATGATAGGAATCCGTCCCGGTAAATTCTGCCTAGGGAGCTGGATTAGAAAGTCACGACACTCCGGATACTTTTGCCTTCTTTCATGTATTGAAAGGCCTTATTGATCTCTTCCACCGGCATTTCAAAGGTCACGAGTTCGTCGAGCTTGATTTCACCGGACATGTATCGTTCCACATATCCCGGCAACTCCGTACGACCTTTCACCCCGCCGAAGGCCGAGCCCTTCCAAACGCGACCGGTTACGAGTTGAAAGGGGCGGGTGGAAATCTCTTCGCCCGCAGCGGCAACTCCGATCACTATCGATTGGCCCCAACCCTTGTGACAGCATTCAAGCGCGTCACGCATCAGCTTTACATTGCCGACACATTCAAATGAATAATCAACCCCGCCATCAGTCATGGCCACAAGGTGATTGACGAGGGATCCGTTAATCTTTTTTGGATTAACAAAGTCGGTCGCACCGAAGGAGCGAGACATCTCCTCTTTGGAATCGTTGATGTCGATCGCAATGATTTTCGACGCTCCGACCATTTTTGCGGCTTGAATAACGGAGAGGCCAATGCCGCCGATTCCGAAGACCGCGACGGTCGCGCCTTTTTCCACTTTTGCCGTATTGAGAACGGCTCCGATGCCCGTGGTTACTCCGCATCCGAGCAGACAGACTTTGGCCAGGGGAGCTTTCGGATTAATCTTGGCCAGGGATATTTCGGCCACCACGGTATATTCCGCGAAGGTCGATGTGCCCATGTAGTGAAAAATAGGTTTGCCGTCTTTGGAAAAACGGCTGGTGCCATCCGGCATCAAGCCCTTGCCCTGCGTCTCGCGGATGCGTTGGCAAAGATTGGTTTTGCCCGAAAGACAGAATTTGCATGTACGACACTCAGGAGTATAAAGCGGGATTACGTGATCGCCTTTTTTCAGCGAAGTGACACCTTCGCCCACTTCTTCCACGATGCCTGCGCCTTCATGGCCCAAAACGACGGGAAAGAGTCCTTCCGGATCGACTCCTGATAAAGTGTAGGCATCGGTATGACAAACACCGGAGGCTACAATACGAACCAGAACTTCCCCTTTTTTAGGGCCTTCCAAATCGATAGTCTCAATGCTCAAAGGTTGATTTGGTCCCCAAGCAACGGCCGCTTTAACTTTCATGTTCTACACTCCTTCTGCAACTGGCTGGACGCATTGTATGCTAGGTATAATGACTTGACAATGGCACCAAATGGGCGCGATAAAAGACTTCCCTCGGTCTTTGTGATTGTATTGATTGACATGAGAGAATTCTGCGAAACGAAATGTCCTCGCGCTTATTTATAAGAGTTTGCCCCATGAATTCCTTTAAAAGTTTTGGTAGCGATAATCACTCGGGCGTTCATCCGGAAATTCTTCTCGCCATTTCCGTGGCCAACGAAGGGCACATGCCCGCGTATGGTGGCGATCCTATCACCTCGGCATCGATCGAGCAGTTTCGGGTCACTTTTAAAAAAGACGTCGAAGTCTTTTTTGTATTTACCGGGACGGCTGCCAACACTCTGGCGATCCGGGCCTGCTGCCGCGGTTTTGAAGCGGTTGTGGCCACTACAATCGCTCACATCAATGAAGATGAATGCGGAGCTCCGGAGTTTATCACTGGGAGCAAGATATTGGGATTTGCCCACGAGAATGGCAAACTTCCCGTCTCGGTGATCGAAAAGATTCGTATGGCTCCTGACGATCCCCATCGCGTTTTGCCGAAGCTCGTATCGATCACGCAGGCCACCGAACTCGGAACGATTTATACCCCGGACGAGCTGAGAGCCCTTACCAAGGCGGCTCATGCACGGGGTCTCCTCGTGCATATGGATGGCGCGCGGCTCGCGAATGCTGCGGCCTATCTCGGTGTGGAGTTAAGCGCTTTGACGACGGACGTCGGTATCGATGTTTTGAGTTTCGGGGGCACCAAGAATGGTTTGCTTTGTGCCGAAGCTGTCGTTTTCTTCCAGAAGGATTTAGCCGAAGCTTTTGCTTTTATGCGCAAACAAAGCATGCAATTGGCTTCGAAAATGCGCTATCTTTCCAGTCAGTTTCTTCCCTATCTCGGAACGGACCTTTGGCGGAAGAATGCTTTGCAGGCCAATGCCATGGCCATCTATCTGCGTCGGCGCCTTGAGTCTATTGAAGGAGCCCGTTGTCCCTGGCCGACGGAAGCCAATGAGGTTTTTGCAATTCTGCCCGAACCCTGGTCGAGCCATTTGCAAACTACGGCTCCCGCCTATCTTTGGAATGCCAGCACTGGCCTTCTCCGCTTTGTCTGCTCCTTTGATACGACGGAAGCGGATGTGGATCGACTCTTCGCCAAAACACCTTAATGATTTAAAACGAAAGAGGCCACGCCCCAGAGAGCCTGGCCTCATGTGTTTTAGTCTAGTTTATTTCGATCCTGCGAAGACGCTGTCAACCGGCGTGATATTCACTTTGGAAATACCAAGCTTAAGATTGCCGATAACCTGATCTTCATCAAGAAGGTCTTTCGGCTTCTCTCCATCGTATTTGATAGGGGAAAAGGCGTCTTTAATCAAAGTGTCTTTCAGGCCTTTCGCGTCCTTGGTGATCACGACGACCTGCAGGTTCTTAGCCGAAAGATGTCTTTTGATCGCGGCATTGACGTCCTGAACTGTCAGCTTCTGCAGATGATCCCGCATAGTCTTCACATAGTCGCCCATGCCCCACCAAGCCGAATCAATCGCGTAGCCCAGTTGTTGGTTTTGAGTGGCCGTCATGACAAAGACGTTCTTCATGAGATAGTCGCGGGTCTCTTTGAATTCCTGTTCAGTCATTCCATTTTTGATCATTTTATCGAGTTCGAAGAGCGCGATCCTAAGAGCCATCTGCGCGTTTTCGGGAGCGACGGGACGGACCCAGACTTCAAAGAGTTGGTTGTGACGAGCGACGTTCACGGGAGGAAAGAACTGGTAGCCTGCATTTGGGAAGGCTTCGATATATGCGTAATCTCCGTAGTTAAGGCCCCGGATTTCGCGGATGCGATCGAAGAGATGGGACATCGAACTGCGATGTTCGCCTAACCAGGCGCGGGCGAGCCAGAGAGCGGCAAAGTCAGGATGGATACGATTGACCTCGATTGCATGACCGAAGGAAATGGCCGTGGCACGTGTATTCTTCTCGATGATATCGACTTGGATGCCATCCTGTTTCACAGCTTTGACTGGCGTCGCTATTTTTGCAGCATCGGCTGCGGGCAGAGCAGCGAGTGCTGATTTAAGTTGAGCCAGAACAGCGTCAGAGACATCGCCATTAATGCCGACGGTGAGTGCGCCTTGCGTGAGAGCGTTTTGGATGTACTTCTGAACATCAGGGATTTGAATCGACTCGAGTCCGGCTACAGTGCCAAGCACGGGATGAGCGACAGGCGTGCTGTTAAACACAAGCTCCTGAAGACGTTCCTTGCCAAGTTCCTCTTCATTGTTTGTACGTAGGTCCTGCTTGAGTTGATTGAGAAGGTCGGCTTTGATGCGTGTGAAATCATCGGATTTCAGGCCGGGATTGGTGAGGACCGGGAGGACCAGGTCAAAGACCTTGGCCGCATGATCCTTGTGCACGCGAATCGTGAAGGTCGTCATCTCCTTGTCGGTGCGATCGCTAAAGCTCGCCGCAAGAGGGAAGAGGGCCTTTTGGATTTCGTCGTAAGTCTTGAGCTTTGAGCCGCCGTCAGAGATGAGTGTCGCTGAGAGATTGGCAAGACCTTCCTGACCTTTGGGGTCGAGAGCTGAACCGGCTTTGAAATTGAGTTTAATGTCCAGGAAAGCACTCTTGTTCTTCTGGACGATAATCGAAACGTCTTTGCGGAGGGGCGCTTCGCTTGGGAGGAAAGTGCTGAGCTTCGGAAGTTTGGAAATTTCAGCCGGTAGTTCGCCTTGGGCGAGCGTTGAGATAACCAGGTTGTTGTCGCTAAAGGTTTTCTGCGCGGCTTTCTGAATGTCAGCCGGCGTCACCGTATCGAGAAGTTTGAAGAGCTCGTTAAGAGTGGCGGCACTACGATCGTAATGCACAAAGGAGGCAAGCATGGCACCGATGCTCTCGGTGTTATCGAGAGTTTTGCCGATCTGATAGCGCTGATTGGAGCGGATGCGGTTCAAGGTCTCAAGTTCGACCGGGACTTTGGTGTAGTACATCAACGTCTTGAGGATCGCGTCGCGCGTCATCACGATGTCTTTCGGATCTTTGACTTTAGCATCGATTGAATAGAGATCGGGATCCTTGGAGTCGCCGGGCGAGCCGCTGAGGCTATCAAGTTTTTGTTCGTCGATCACAAGCTGCTTATACAGCTCAGAGGTCGGACCAAAGGCGATCTCGTAGAGAAGGGTCAGGGCGGCGAAGTCTTTGTCTTTGACGGAAAAGGCCGGGCCATGAAAGCTTACGCTCAAACGGGGGAGGGTGGGGCTTTCCCAAGGAATATGCATATACACAGGCTTGGAAGCTGGCGGTTCAGCGGGGATGCTGGACTTATAGCTGCCGCGTTTCCAGGGGCTGAAATATTTGTCGACCAGAGCGAAGACCTGTTTCGCATCGACATCTCCAGCGACGATGATCGTCGTGTTCTCGGGGCGATACCAGCGATCGAAGAATGTGCGGGAATAAGCAAACTGGTTCGGCATATCCTCGATGTCTTTGAGGAAGCCCATGGTCGTGTGCTTGTAGGGATGCACCTGGAAGGCCGCGTTGCGAGTCACTTCATTCAGTTTGCTGCCGGGCTGCGCACTGTTTTTATTGTATTCGCCCAAGACGGCTCGTGATTCCGTTTTGAATGCGGATTCGCTGTATTCGAGATTCATGAAACGATCCGCTTCGAGTTTGAGCATCTGCTCAAGATCTTCTTTGGCGAAGGTCGTGTGGTAGTTCGTGTAGTCATTGCTCGTATAGGCGTTTTGGCGAGCACCCATTTTTTTGAGAAAGTCCTGATAATCAGCCGAGGATGTGGACTTCGTGCCGCGGAACATCATGTGTTCGAAGAAATGGGCGAAACCGGTCTTGCCGGCTTCAATTTCATTTCGGGAGCCAGTCTGTACGGGGATTTGCAAGGACACGAGGTTGGGAAAGCCGGTGGGGACAACCATGACCCTTAGGCCGTTTGGAAAATCTTTTTGTGTAACGGGCAGCGGGAACACGTCGGTCGACGATGGAGCCGCCTGGCTCACGGATGCCGTTAGGGCGCCCGTCAGTACAAACAGTCTAAAGAAACGCTGGATCATGGGATCTCCTGCAAAGCGAAATTTAAGCATGGATTTATTACCATCTGCAAGGAGAGTGGGCTAGTGCGTTGCTTTAGTACTATTGTTGAATTCTAAGGAGTCTTAATATCGAGCCAGAAGAAGTCTGGGTCGCAAAAAAAATTGAATCTACACTACATTCAAGTGCAATTTAATTTAAGTCATTTCGAAATTTTGAACAGGATGAAGTAAAAGTCATGCTGATAATAAGAAAGGACATTATTTTATGTAGGTGGTCATTCAAATTCATTCGGTTGCCACCGCTTAAATCAAGAAATTAATATCAAACGCAACTGGGCTATTTACCTAGTAGACGTATGCAATATTTGTATGACGCACGAGTGAAGGCAAGTATCTGAAATGGTAAGGTTAAGTGATTGAGAATGAGTTTGTCAGAGGACGAAACGAGGCCGTGGATTAGAGATGATCCTCGGTCTTTTTGCTTTCTGGATGCGAGCGGAGACCCTCTGATAGGTAATGGACAATCGCGCTGCGTTCAGTATCGCTGAGACTTTTATTCTCAGGGGTGAAGACCTGCTTTTCGTGAGATTCGAGGTATTGGAAGAGGTCGCTGCCTTGACCGAATTGTCCAAAGGGGGCATAGAGATTTCTCAAGCTCGGCGCTTTTACCTTCAAGGTCACGTCTGTCTTGATGCTCCCTGTGTGAAGCTCCCAGTCCTGTCCATAGCGGGATTCTTCGTTGATAAAAAAGTCTTGGGGAAGATTCTCGTAATGGTAAGAGACGACTTGGTCGCCCGAGAATTCGGCTCCGAGGTGACAATTCTCGCAATGGCTCGCGTGAAAAATCTTGGCCCCTTCAATTGCCTTTGGGCTCATCGCCTGGCAATCCCCCGCGAGGTAGCGATCCCAAGCGGCATCGGCGCTGTTCAAAGTGGAAAGATAGTCGGAGAGAGCGAGTGCAACCTTAGTGCCCCCTCCAAACTTTGTGAGAGTCTCCGGATCAGCCCCCATTTCACGCTTTTGATAAAGAGGCCAAAAAACAGCTCCTTCAAGACTTTGAGCCCGGCCGTTCCAAAAATACGGCGCAACACGTCGTGCAACATCACTTAAGCGGATGGTTCGCGAGAGGCTTAGACCGAGGCCTCGAAGCTCGGGTCTTGCCTGCGCATCGCCATAGTCCTTCTGTGGAAGGTGGCAGGAGGCGCAGCTCGCTTTCCTGTCGAAAGAGAGTTCTTTGCTTGAGAAGAGCTCCTGTCCGAGGCGGCAGCTCGCTACACGAGCCTTTGGTTCGAGATCATCACAGTGATGCGCCGCGGCCTTGCGCGCTGTCGTGCCCGCCGTGTAGGGGCAGGATGCGGCCTCCAGGGACGAAGCAAGGAGCAGGCCGATTATGAAGAAGGTGGACCTCACCACTTATGGCCTTGTTTCGTCGCTTCGCTTTTGAGAATTTCGGCGAGGGTGGGATTGGATTTGATCAGGTCTGCGTAAAGATCCTTCGCCAGTTTTTCCTGTCCCTGATTGAGGTAGGCAACGCCGAGATATTCTTTGGCCTGAGCGAAACTGGGATCGATGTGAAGGGCTTCGTTATACGCCGCAATCGATTCACTCCATTTCTTTTCTTTGCGAAGGGCGAAACCAAGGAGTGTATAGGCGGGAGCGCTCTTTTCGCTTTTCACCAGTTCGCGCGCTTTGCCGATCGCTTCATCGTAACGGGCCGCATCGACGAGCGCCTGGATCTCGTCGATGGAACTTATTTTGCTGACTGGCTGCTGACCTGCTGCTGTTCCGATTGGCGCCTGTTGTTGGCCGCTGCTTCCCGCTGCAAAAATATCCACGGATACTGTGCTGAGTGTGAGGCCAAGAAAAATTGTGTGAAACTTTTTTGAATGCATCGATCACTCCAATAATCATCAAATTCCTTCCCGGCAGAGCTGGGGAAGATCCCTCACTATAGACTAGGGATGAGCATTTTTGAAGAGAAGACTTCCTCGACTAAACAGTCTATGACCTGCCGGTAAGGCTTGAATAGAAGCCAGAAATGACTCATTCTTTTCTTTCGTGCCAAGAATACGATGGGAGCTATCTAAGTCTCTGGAAAATTGAGGGTGCTTGGATAAATTCAAGAAAACATCTTCGAGATTGAATGGCCTTATCACTTCAGGTTTGACCACTTCCTTATCGAGAGCCTCGGCGAGTTCGGCCAAGCTCGATCTTTCGAGGCGGCGATTGGGTTCGGAGACGGTCGCCTCATCATCGTCGCTAAAGTGCGGATTTGCATATTGTTTGCGCCAAAGAGCGACGAATCCAGGACAATGTTCCGCGATAAGGGCCCGCGGCGCGCCCTGAAGTTTGATGGCGCCATTGTCGAGAATCACCAGACGGTCGCAGAGAAACTCAGCTTCATCCATGTAATGCGTTGTGAGTAAGACAGTTTTTCCCCGGCGTTTGAAGGCCTCAATTTTATCCCAAATCAACTGCCGCACGCCTGGATTCAGGCCCGTGGTGGGTTCGTCGAGGATTAGCAGTTCGGGATCGGAAAGCAGGCCGAAACATTCTCCTTTCGCTGTAGTAAAGGAGGCGTCCGATACAGCCTGCCCCCCAGCAAACTGTTTGCTGACGTTTTCCACATTCACGACAAGTGCTTGAGTCACTTAGCTATACTCCTTCGTTCCAGGGCGGCGCTCATTATCAGGACTGAAGTGGAGGCTTGACAAGATTTTATTAAAGGAAGGTATTGGGTCCCGACCGGTAGGAAGCCTGAATGGTGATGACGGCTACGCAGATGCTGTGCTAATCGGGAGGTATCAAATCCTTTGATAGGCGAGGTTCCATGAGCAATGTTTTGGTTCAAAAAATTGAAAAACCCTTGATGCGCGGACGATTTCATGAAGCGGCCGCTTTTATGAGTTTCGGCGCTTGTTTGATGCTTCTCGATCTTTGCAGAAATGCCAGTCAGTTCCTGGCGACCACGGTTTATTCATTGAGTCTGGTCGGACTCTTCGCCTGCAGTGCTATCTATCATCGCATTCAGTGGCAGGAGAAAGCGCGGGCGGTCATGAGGCGTCTTGATCACGCGGCGATCTTCATGCTGATCGCCGGAACGATGACCCCGCTTTTTCTGATGACACTTCCGGGTGAAAGCGGTTCCCGGGCGATTGCATTGATTTGGATCGTGGCCATCATCGGGATAGGGCAGGCAGTTTTTTGGATCAACGCACCCAAGTGGTTAGCGGCTGTTCTTTACGTAGGGGCCGGCTGGTTAGGCTTTCCCTATCTCTCGCAAATGAGTCTGGTGATTGGTTCGCGGGGGGTGGCTCTCGTGCTCACAGGAGGCATTCTCTATTCGGTTGGAGCGGTGATTTACGCCTTAAAAAGGCCGGACCCCTGGCCACGAGTATTCGGTTATCACGAGGTTTTTCATCTGCTCGTCGCAATTGCTGCAGCCTGTCACTTTATTTTGATCAAAGAACTTTTACAGCTTTAATTTTTTGAAACTCAACTTCATTTTACTAGAGCCTCAAGACTTTCCTTCCTTAAGCTTACTATCGTTCGCAATGATTAATTGAAAGTCATTGCAGAAGGTGTAAGAATCCATTGTTTTTCCAAACACATCAAATGTTTCCCTGCTGGGGACGATTCAACAGAGACGGCAAACAGCTAGCGGCTGTGCGCTTGCATTTTTGCAGCGAACTTTCGCCTCTTTGTTTCTCTGGAGTGACACAAGTGACATCAACACAACTGAACACTTTCTTGAAGTAAGCCCATCGCAACGGATTGCGAAACAAAGGAGTATTATGAAGAAGCATAGGTTGGCGAACATTCTCACGGGAACTTTGCTCATTTCCGCGCTCAGTGGATTGGCGCAAGGTTCCGAGGCAGAAATTGCCCGAAAATCGGCAGAATTCACTTTCGATTCTATATCCGCAGCTAACGGCGAGTATCTGATCGGGACTGGAATCTACGACATCACCGGTCCTGCTGCCGAAGTGGGGATGATGGGCTTTGCCGATGGGAAGCAAATTACCAGCGGCATTCAAATGCGCCTTCGGTCACGCGCCTTCATCGTTGGGGACGAGACGAAACGTGTGGTCGTTGTGAGTGCCGACCTCGGTATGCTCTTTCAGATGGTCAAACTCAAGGTCTCCGAGAAGGTCGCGGCCAATGCCGAGCTTGCCCCTTACTACAATGAGAAGAATATACTCCTTTCCGCGACACATACCCATGGTGGACCCGGCGGCTATTCGGGATATTTCCTTTATGATGCGACAATCAAAGGCTTTATCAAGCCTCACTTCGACATGATCGTCGACGGGATCTATCAATCGATCCTTCGCGCGCATCACAATCTTCAGCCTGGTAAAGTCCTGATCAACGTCGGGACCCTCGATGGTGTAGCTGGTAATCGAGCTGAGATTGCTTACAACAACAACCCGGCCGAAGAGCGCGCTCTATACGACGGCAACGTTGACAAAACTTTTACACTCATCAAGTTCGTGTCGAAAAGTGGCGAAGAAATCGGAATGTTCAACTGGTATGCGGTTCACCCCGACAGCATCGGTCCGGCCAATACCTTGATTACCGGTGACAACAAAGGTTGGGCGGCCTATCTATTCGAAAAGGAAAAAGGCACGAATTACCTGGCGTCCAAAACTTTCGTTGCGGGCTTTGCCCAGGCTAACGAAGGCGATGTGACGCCAAACTTCGCCTTTGGCAATGCGCCTCCCGACCTGACTTTGAAAGGCAACAAGGGCCTTGAGAATGCGGTCTTAAAACAATACGGCAAGGCGAAAGAACTCTATGATTCGGCGACTGAGGAGCTGACCGGTTCTGTAGACTACCGCCATGAGTGGGTCGACATGCGCGAACTCTATGTGGAAAGCGCGGGCCGTAAGACCTGTGCAGCCGGCATGGGCGCTTCCTTTTCCGCCGGCAGTCCTCTCGACAATCCAAGTCCCGCGCCCCTCTTTGAAAGCGGTACGACGGTCGACAGCTTGAGCTGGCAAGAAAATGCGGGCGGCTATCTGCTCAGCAAATTCCTCGGTGGAATCTTCTCGGTCGTCTGGAAAGAAACGAGTTCGGCGGAATACAAAGACTGCCAGGCCGAGAAACCGATTCTTATCCCAACGGGCGTTGCCCACTTGAATTTCAACGGTCCGACCATGACCCCTCAGATCATGCCTATCCAATTGTTTAAAATCGGTAGCCTCGCACTCGTAGCCGCGCCCAATGAAGTCACGACAATGTCGGGTCGCCGCTTCCGCAAAGCGGTCGTGGATGAGCTGGCGTCGGTTGGCGTGAAGTACGGTGTGATTTCAAGCCTTGCCAACTCCTATTCGTCTTATCTCGCCACACGCGAAGAATATGCAAAACAATGGTATGAAGGCGCCTGCACTCAGTTCGGCCCTAACGAGCAAGCAGGTTTTCAGCAGGAATATGTGAAGCTTTCCAGAGCCATCGTAAACGGAACGGATATCGCGCCCGGACCGACGCCTCCTGATTTGATGAAATCGACAGTCGACTTCACGAGCAAGGTACCAAGCGACAGTGTTCCGAAAGGGTCTGATTTCGGCAGCGTAATCATTGCACCCAATGCGAGCTATGCCCGGGGTGAAAAGGTGAGTGTTCAATTTTGGGGGGCGCATCCCAGCAATAATTATCGGACCCAGGATAGTTTCCTCGTTATTGAGAAGCAGGTCGAAGGTATCTTCATCCCCGTTCTTCACGACTGGGATCCTGAGACGACCTTTCAATGGACGCGAAGCGGCAAAACGGATTCCAGGGTGACCATCGCCTGGGATACGAGCTTCGCGGAAGCAGGAACCTATCGCGTGCGTTACAAAGGCAATCGCAAATTACTCCTCGGAGGCGATCAGGTCTTTGAAGGAACCAGCGGAGCCTTTACTGTAAACTAAGTCTTCTGCCACGAGCCGGCCGTTTCAACTTCTTGGAATCGAAACTGTCGGCTTTTTTTGTCGAAATGTTTTACGCTGTCCAAAGTTTTGCAGCAAAGGATGAAAGTAGTCCTTGAATTTATCGCGCTAGCATCCATGGCCCCCGTCTTGCTCTACAGAAGAAGTCGAGACACACAACGAGCGCTATAAAGCCACACACAATGAAAAACGTAGCCGCACTAGCCAGCCTGGTTTCTTCATTAACCCTTCTCAATGCCTTGGAAATCACCACTCTCTCAGGCAAAGCGGACCTTCCAGCGAGCCCGTCCCTTGGTAACATCCTGCCAGCAACAGCCGCGAATCTTTGGAAAAATGTTTTCGGCAAAGGACTTGAGTATACCTATCCCCTCTTTCGTTACGAAGGTCTTCCCGGTCTCAAGACTACAGCTCGGACTTATCAGTTTTATTGAGAGAAACACCTAGTCTGCCTTTAGACTTTGTCCACTGAGTTTCGACTCATTGGACTTTTTATTTGGTTCAATCGATGAGGATCTCAGTATGGAACTGAGTCGTCACCGACGTTGCGGCGATTATCACAGCATCGGCCGATCGTGGGAATTTGACGGTGACGCAGGCCCCGCGATCCTTGTTGTTTCGAATATCCACTTCTGCACTAAGGCTCTCGACCGCATTTTTCACGGAATAAAGACCGATTCCACTCGAACTCTCACCCCCACTGGGACGGGCACTTAAACGGGCCCCGGGTAGAAACATCTTGGTAAAATCGTCTTTGGTGAAACCAGGTCCCTGATCACGAATCTGAATGAAGTAATTCTGATCATCGGTTCCGACGCTTACCAGGACAACTGAGCTGGGAGGTGAGTATTTGAGGGCGTTGCTGAGAATGTTGTAGAAGATATCCTGGATTTTTTGTTTGGAGGCTAGATAGGGGAACTCCTCAACATCACCCTCGATCTGAATGGTTTGTCTTTTGCCACGGGCGATAGGCTCAAGAAAGAGGCAGGTTTCTTTGAGGACCGAAGTGACCTTGACGATCTCTTTCTTATTCAGATCATCCTCCTCTTCCTCCGTCTTCAGAACGGATTCCACCAGAGTCAGCGTGTTGTTGGAAATGCGTTTGATGATTTGAACCATCTCAATCGTAGACAGGCTGTGTCCCATTTCGTCCTGCAAAAGCTCAGCAAATCCCCGAATGGATCCGATTGGATTTTTAAGATCATGAACCGCCATCTTGAACTTGGAGTCTTTCTTGGACATGTTGCGCAGGAGACTTTGGTTGACCGATTCCACGTGGGCTAGGGCGGATGTGAGAGCCCCCTGCATCTTGGTCGACATCTTCCTTTCGTAGACGAAGAAAGCGATGATGATGAGCAGAAGGCTCAGGTCGATTATGTTGGTCGTGAGGATCTGGGCCGAGGCTCGACTGTTGCTCATGCGATCGCTCTCGAGTCGGTCTTCCAGAAGGCGTTGTTCCGCGAGGCTCATCTCCGAGATGATCTGTAGGGCGGGGTTATTTTTCGGGGCAGTGAGCTGTCCCTTATTGAGGGCTTCCAGGCGGGCGACTCTCTGAGTCTGATTTGGAATATCCTGTAAGACCTTCCCGAGGGCCACAAAGCTTTCTTTGAGGCCTGGGGCCAGGAATTTGCTGGCCTGGGATTCGAGGACCTTGATCTTAGCCTCGTCGATTAATTGAATGACCTCGTAGCTTTTCTTGACCCAGTTGCCCGTCTCGGTTTCGACGCTATTTTGTTGGTAAACACTGACATCGCCGAGCAGGTTAAAAACGAGCCCCAATACAATCGCGATATAGAAAAGTTTTCCCAGCATGCCTATCTTCCTCTTCGCTTAGGTCTCGAAAGAAACTGATCGTGTGGAATGAGTCTGCGGGAGGGAGGATGAATATTAGATGAGTTTCCGTTAAAGTCTGGGAGAAGAGGGGGGGGGCGGCGATTGCTCGCTATCGTCCCCCCCGTTGAGTCAAGGCGAAGATTTCAATTTCTTCGATAGAAGGTTGTCGACGGAGATCGCACCTGCCCCTTCTATGATGAGCCAGATGAATAAGACGATATATAGAAATTCCGACATTGCAAAGAGATCGCTCAGGTCGTGGATCTCTTCGGCTTTGGCAGTCAGGATCGCAACGACCATTGTGATCGAGAGTGGGATCGAAGCGGATCGCGTGGCGAGGCCAATCAGTACGAGGAAGCCAGCGACAAGCTCCGTGTAAGCCACGAGATGGGCTTGAAACACAGGTGCCGGCAGATTCAATGAGACAAAAAATTCGGCGACTTTGTCGATATTGTGCATCTTGCCCCAGCCGCTCTCCACAAATATCCAGCCTACAACTATGCGGGCGAGCAGGGGCGGCAACCAACGGAGCTTGCCGAGGAAGGCTACGCATTTTTCGTAGAGGGGGATTAACTGTTTCATTGTTTTCCTCATTGTCAATTGAGTGCGGCTCTTTCCTGACGACATTATAATACAATAATTTCAATTGGTTGTATAAGATATGGGTAAAGCAACAGCCCCCACACGCGTAGAAAATCAGTGCGAACCAAATTAACCCGCGCTGATTGGAGGCTGCAGTTGCATGGAAGCATACTCGCTGCTCACGGAAAAGACTTTTCATGGGTCGATGGAAAAATTCCTCGATCTGACCACGAAGCTGCAATCCAAACAAGTCAACAAGATGGTCCTTAGCTCCTTGGAAACTCTGATAGAAACCGACGGGCGTGAACTACTGCGTGTAATGCTCGAAGAGCACCTTCAATTGCGAGGACCCGCTGATGTTGGCGATGTACTTGAGGGCAGTGATTCCGTCGTCCGCAGGCATCGTCGGGAGCGTTCGATTGGGATCAAGACCATCTTTGGCGAGATCGCGATCGGGCGGATGGTCTACAGTAAGGAGGATATTCTCAAGGGCAGCCCAGCTCCAAAACCCCAGGCGAAACGGGTATGGGCAAGCCTGGAGCGTAGTGCCGAGAAAGTAGTAGGCGATATGTTTGCCGAAGCCGATCGACGTGATCCAGGGCAGAGGCGAGAATGCGGAATCCTGGTCGATGGTCAAGGTCATCCGCTCGACCTGATCGAGGTAGAGATAGATCAGCGAAAGATCAAGGCTACCATTGTACTCGACCTGATCCATGTCATCGAATATTTATGGAAAGCCTCGCGCAGCTTCCATCCCGAAGGAAGCCTGGGCGGTGAGGGCTGGGTCAGCCGTTACCTCGGGATGATTCTGGAAGGAAAAGCCAAGCAGGTTGCTGCCGCAATGCGCCGCTCGGCTACTTGCCAAGGCATTGAGAATCGAGATGGCGTCGAGGTTTGTGCCGGCTATCTCCACAATAATGCGGAATATCTCCGCTATGATGAATACCTTGCTCGGGGCTTGCCGATTGCGAGCGGAGTTATTGAGGGAGCTTGCCGCCACCTGGTCAAAGATCGAATGGACGTTACAGGAGCGCGCTGGAGTTTAAAGGGTGCCGAGGCCGTACTCCGTCTCAGGTCCATTCATGCCAGTCATGATTGGGAGGAATTCTGGACGTTTCACGAACGGTCAGACTACGAGAGAAACCATCGATTACACTATGCGAGACCGGAGAGGCTTGAGCAGGCTAGCCTTCGGCTTGTAAAATGATGTCGCCAGGAAAGAGCCATACCCCATCAATTTGGCAGCGCGATTGAATTCTGCTGTATTAAACACATTCTCCCAAACATTTCGCTTTGCCCGGCCCCAACTTTTCAACTAGCTTTTTTAGCATTTCAGTCGCCGTTCATCTATCAGTGTCCGCAACGTCCATGTCTCGAAGCATAATTGCGTTAATCTTTTGCCTCCTTGCGATACCCGCTTACGTTAACGTCGAAGAAAGTATGAGCCTCAGTACCGCCTTCGAAGAAGCAGGTATAGCGGTCGAACGCGAAACTCGTCCTTGGAAGAGATCGCACGGATGTCGATTTTATAGACTGTATTCGCTGATTCATACTTCTTGCCAAAAGGGGGCGTGACATTCGCTGCAACTGTCCCCGTCTTATCCAAGAACATCACGACAGCTGTCGCCTCGGCCCCGTATCTACTTGATCTCACCCAAAGCCTTTAGGAGCTCGGCCTTGTCGGCAGCGCTCATTGTTTTGCCCTTCGGCATAATTCCCGAGTTCACACGCGAGACGATATCATCCTTTGAATCGATCCAAAATGCTTTGAATTTGGCCGTGGGATGACAGGAAACACAATAAGCCTGACCCTGAGTCTGAAGCCCGCCTGTGACAGCTACAGTTGCGTTATCGACGACAGGAGTCGAAGGCGTACTGACTACTGGGGCACTGTCGACACCCACCGTCTGCGCGCTGAGCCAGGTGACGAGAATCTTTTTATCCCCGACTGAAAGCGCCTTGGGAGCGGTTTTGGGAGGCATGACCTGAGCGCTGGAGGCATCGAGGGCCAAGCGTTTGAGAATTTCTGATTTTCTCCCCTTAAGCCCTGTTTCCTGATCAAAAGCATCGCCCGAGTGGCAGCTGACACAATAGCCGGTCGTGACTTTCTTCACCTGCTCGAAGGTAACGGACTGGGTCGAGCTGGATGAGGTGGACGTCACGTAAAGCAGACCGTCATCGGTAAGCGCCGCGACTCCGCTCACTTTAATATCACCAGCCGCATCGAGCGAGACAGCCATGGTATAGCGGGCTACTTTCTTATTCTCCGGCGCATCGAAGGGAAGGTCTAATTTTTTCCAATTGCTGTCATTGCCAAAAGTATAGAGCATCTGCCCGTCGTAGGCCCATAGGGTACAGCCGCTCACGCAACCGCCGATTTCTAGCATAGTCGCAGGAAGATCCTTGACCTTGATCGCCGACGCTTTGCTGCCATCGCCTTGAACGACCATCACGCCATCGCTCAAGGCTGCGGCGAAGAATCCTGGATTCAAACCGAGTATGCTCGGCGTGTCCGTCAGGAGCTTGGAGGTATCGTAAGAAAGGATTTTTCCACTGCCTTTTCGAAAGCTGAGTATCCCCGGCTTCAAGCCGGTAAAACTCCCATCATGAAAGGCGTATAACGATTTATAGCTGGCGGCGTCGGCGAAGGTCTCGACGGCGCTCCAGGTCGACGAGGCCCGATCATAGACGATGCTCGTGCCATCGGGTCGACTCAAAGATAAGGACGTGTCGCTGATAACCCATTTCATATCAGCCGTCAGGAAACTCTTTAAGTCTTTAGCAGAAGAATCCAAAGCGGCAAATGCCAGTTTTTCTTCGCCATCGGCTCCGATGATTGAGGGCATTGCAGCAGAAGGTTTACCGGCTACAGACACCAACTTTGGACCGATCGAGCCGGAGCAGGACGAAAGCGTGAAGCCGGCGTTGAGGAGCCATGTTAGGGAACGATAAAGCTTCATATTAACCTCAACTGGTGATCATTCCGATTTCGATGAAGCTCGGCCAATGTTTTCGAACCATGCGTTCAGTCGGAAAAAGCTCCGGGTATATGCGCATAAGCATGCTGCCCATGATGTTGTGACTCACGTAGGCGATCCCCGAATTATCCGGACTGCCTTTTGCATCCTTGGTCGGCACGGAAACCAGATTTGAACTGACCGAACCGATGCGACCCGACTTTGGAACACCGGCGTTGATGAACATCATGCCGGCCGAGAGACCATGGTCGCGCCCGGGAGTCTTGATGGTCTGGGTTGCGCCCGAGGCATCGATATAGGTCTGTTCGATTGTGTTGCTGTTGTAGGGCGATCTTGCGAATTCCTGACCGACAACGATCATGATATCATCCTGGAGGCCAACGGATTTAACCCAGTCCCAGAAGAGGGAAATAAGCGCCCATTTTCCGGCAGCATTGCGTGCTGAAGAAATATCCGCACCACCAAAGTGTGCATCATCGCCGATCAAATCCATGCGCATGCCGCTTGCAATTCCGGTCTTGGCGAGGATTCCGGCAAGGATGAATTTGTTGCGTGTACCTTGATCGGCATTCCCCGCTATCGCTGTTCTCTCTGCGCAGTCGGCGATCAGCATGTTGACTTTGGCAGCTCCCAGCATCGTGTTCAAGGTCGTGATATCGGCTTGCGAAGCCGCGAGCTCTGGCAATCCCTTGGTCAGTGTGTTCAGTTCATAATCGACCGTATTGCCGAGACTGGCTTCAAGATCGACCGTTCCCAACTTGCTGTTTTTGTACTGTTCGACCGTCGCCTTCCAAATCGGGTCCAATTTCCCTTTGGGAATACTGGAGGCATCGCTCGTGATCGAGGCAAAATCCGCTACGCTTCCCGCCTGAACCGGCGTGATATCAGTAACGGGCAGAGTCTTCAGACCGCTGGTGATGACCATTGGATTCAGATTCTTGAAACCCTTCATGTTCTGCGCGACAGCCATCGGCCACTCCACGCCCGCCGCGGCAATAGAATTTCCGCACATTTGGAAGAGCGAGGCGACCCCGTGATCGAGAGATTGGGGGTTAAGATTGACGAGGCTCATGTGATCGGTCATCGGTGCCAGGAATTTCATATAGTCGTGGAAGATCATGTTGCCCGAAACAGTGTGCTTGTTCAGCAATGGATTGACGGCCGCGGCCGCTGCTCCCGGCTGAAAGAAGCCGAGAGGCCATTCTCCGGCTTTTTGCGGCTGAATAAGGCCGTTGGCTATACCGCATTGGGAACCGAAGTGAATGTAAATCATGAAGCGATTGGTCTTGGGAATCGGTCGATCCTCGTCGGCCCAGACCACGTCGCCAAAGGGAACGCCAGCGACAGCCAACATCGAAGAATATTTCAAGATATCACGTCGGTTTATTTTGCTCATCTCGCATTTCCTTAATAAATAATGACTTGGGGGTTCATTCCGATCGCGATGCAGAGTCCAAGATAGGCTTGATCCGCCGCTTTTTCTTTATCCGCCGCTGCTGCTGCTGCGGTGACAATCTGGGTGAAAGCTGCGACATAGGCATCGGCGCCGATATCGACTTTCATCCCCGATCCCTTCAGCCCGAGGATAGTCCTAAAGAATTCATCCAGGTCAGCGGCCGTCGGTGCGGCTGCCTTCATGAGTTTATTGTTCGCAGCAAGGTTTACCTTCAGGTTGGCTCTCTCCAGAGCTACGAGAACATTGCACTCGCGGGCCAGCCCGGCTCGCAAGGTCTTCATGTAATTTAGGGTCAGATTGAGCGGAGGCGTGACGTTCTGCGAACCGCGTTGGGGTGTATTGTTGAGATCGAAGGATCCCATAGAAGGGCTTTCCGCAGCCGTGAAGATCGTATCCGTGCAAGCGCTGGCCTCCGCAGGCAAGTTCTTGAGATCGGCGACGTTACAGAACTCAAATCCGTAGCTCCGCTTGGTGAAGATATTTGAGTAGAATGCCGTCAGAGCCTTGCCATCGAGAAAACGCATCTGGCTTCCCGCTCCGAGTATCAATTCGAGAGGGAGTTCTTCCTTGCTGCCCTGCACGCCTTGCTTCGCATCCGCGGACGCCTTGGGATCGTTATGGACCACAACATCGGGTTGCGACGCAGCAGCACCAGGGGTGAACTTAAGGTGGCGAGGTGCTGAATCACAAGCGTAACTACCAGCGAGGATGAGAAGGCTGAGGGTGGCCACGAGAGGCCCTTGTATTCTTTTCATTTTTTAACTCCCAGGAATTCCGGTGCAAGCACCATCGCTTTGATCAGCGGTCTCAAATTTTGCTGGGCGGCATCGTAATTGGAAATCCATTCTGCCATGCTGGCTTCGGCTTCCTTAGCCGTCATCTTCCGGCCATTGATGAATTCAAAGGCGCGTTTCACTCCACATTCGGGAAAGGCCTGTGAGGAGACCAGGGTTTTACCAAAAGCCGCAGCTCCTGGTCCCGATTGTCCATTGAACGCTCCCGTATCGCTGATCGTTGCCGCGGGATCGTACATGTAATTGATCGTGCCCGTTTCAGGCCAGCGATTCCAGAAAGCTGCCATGGGTTCAAGCGTCTTGTGACAGAAGGAGCAATAGCTGCGTTTGGTCAGATCCGGATTCGCATCGCTTGGGTCTGGGTTTGCGCCGGCGGGTACAGTGAATTTCTGACAAAGGAAGGACTCGTACGCCCGGTTTGCTTTCGCCCGACGACCGTTGGTTACCATCTGAAAGGCCGGAGTTGTGAGGACGCCGGCATGCAAAGCATTGCGTTGAATGCGGTGGTGGCCTCTATCATAGATATCCGGCTTGGTGAAGATCGGATCTGTGGATCCTTCATAGCTCTTGCCAGGAAAGTTGGCCCAGAGAGGAGCGCCCTTGTTCGTGAGCCATTCCGCATAAGTGCCCGTGATAATCGTCGTCTGAGTCGTCACAACCTCGGGCCAGGGCCGATCTTCCGCCACTGTATGAGCGATGATATAACCCGGCTCCATCGTGAGGTCGGCGGACACGAGATTCGAATATCGATCTGCAAACTTCGACCGGGCGATATTACATTTTTCGATAGCCTGACCGCATTTTTTCAGAATCTCAGTGGAGACCTTGTAGGTCTGGACACCCTTATAACGGGCAAAAATCGTGACTTCCTTCGGATCCCAGTAGGGTTTGATCCGAGGCAAATCGTCTGTACAAGTCGGCCGAATGACATGATAGAAAGCAGCGAGATTTTGCCAGTCGGGAAGCGTACCGGCATTGATCGGTCCAAATCCGGTTTTTTGGGTATCGACGATGGCCTGAATGACAAACTCATTGGCACCCTGTGTACTGCCAACGATCATCGGTGCGTCAGGGCATTGAACGACATCCAAAGCGATCCTATCTGTACGCCCTTGGAAGCTCTTCAAGATATTTTGAAGCCTCATGTTCGTGAGATTGACATCGCTGGAGTTGCCCACGTTAAAGCCATAAAATCCTTGATCATCCAGAGTCGAGGGAATACCTGAAATCGTGCGAAGGCGGAAGATATCGACGGGAACTTGGACACCGATCACCCGCGACCAGAATTCGGCGAAGTGTTCGATGAAAGCAGGGCCTTTCGTCATTTGCTCTGCGAGCGCGTCGAGTGTCAAGGTACCCTTAAGGATCGCCGCTCGGTTCTCGGCAGTCAAAGGCCGACCGGTGAGGGCAAGAGAGACTTTCTCGGCGCGCCTAACATCGATCAATTCAACGGCGGCAGCGTTTGCTGAGTTGTTGAAGGTCATCATACCTAAGAAAATCCATAAGCAGAGTGTCTTCACTTTTTTCTCCAAGCGACCGGTCTTACGTCCGATACGTGATCCATCACCTAACCCTGTTTTATTCGGTAGATGAAGCAAGCAACTTTAAAAAATAATATAGGAATGAAAATACCCTTTAATTTTCATATAGTTACCTTTGTCTAAGGCAACCTCTCAATAACTAGGGGTAAACCCTATGACGCGCCTTGTCATAAAGCTCTTTGCCTAATTTTGATTATTTCTTCTGATTTTCTATCCTCTGGCGGCCGCTTTTTCCGTAATAAGCTGGGCGAGATTTGGAATATTTCCCACTGCCGCATTTCGATCATTTAGATACTTCCAAAACGAGACTCCAAGCTTGCGACAGGTACGTTTGAGGCTAAGGAAGGTATTGCGGGCGCGACGGCCAAGATCGCTCTGTGCGCCGCCACTGACTTTACGTTTGGTAACGGCTTCACGGACATCCGTTTCACAGCTATTGTTATGAAGCGGAATCATAGGATAGTCGAGTACCCGTAGTAGCTCGGACTTATTTTTATAGAGACGGGCCAGTGCTTGACTCAAGGTTTCAAAACAAGTTTTTTGGGTAAATATCGATCTAAAGCTCTCTTCAATATCCGTTCGAATTTCCTGCGTAGGCGAAGCCTTGTATAGCTTGAGCTGCGCATAGAGTTGCCATATTTGATCACGTACCACTTTTAGAGCAGATCGATGGTCATCGTTAAAGCCTATCAACTTATTGATGAGGCGCTCCGCGTGGACCCAGCAAAGCGCATGAATGAAGACGTTTAACTGACCGGCATCATCACTTAAAATTACCATGTCATGCGGCAAACCATGAGAGAGAGCGCTGGCTAATAATGCCGCTTCTGTTACGACCCGCACGTCTCGAGGTCGAGTAATGTCCAAGTCATCTATATGCTTTAGCCATGCATCTTTATCAGGAAAATATTTATTACTAGCGTCCTTCAATGATGCGACCAATGCCTTTTTCAGCAGTTCCTCTTGCATATAGGTAAGAGCGTCTTCGTTGAAGACATAATCACTTTGGCCTGCGCGTAGTATTTCAAGGAAATTAATGCGGCTTTTACTTCCGCTGCTTGCGAAGAACGTAAACAGATCATTGCTAATGCAGGTACTAAAGCCATTTTTGCCTTTGTGTCTAGCACCTGTATCATCGACTTGAGCATATTTGGAGACTGCAAGGCCAGCGTGCAAGATGCCTTCTTTTTCGCAATGAAATTCATCCTGATTTTCGGTTAAAATGTTGTTGAGTTGCCCCGATGAAATATCAATACCTATTTCCTTGAGTTGCTCAAGCAAAAGAGGTTGCGTGACTCGGCAATTATAATATTGATGTTGAATATAACTGACCAAGACGGAATCAAAATAGCCCGATACCCTGGCAGGGAGAGAAGCCGTCACAGTCAGACCTTCGGGCGTTTGCCATCTACCCTGACGATATTTAGTGTTGTGAGGCTCAATGATCAGGCCTTGGATGACAAAGTCATTGTAGCCCTTAAAAATCCAGTCTCCCCAATGTTCTGGGGAGTTAACGTAACTGTCTCGTGAATCTCTAATTCGGCCGTCTTCGAGCGTTTTGCCGAACCTGGCCGTTTGCCTTCTTTGTCCTTCTCTTTGCTTTCAGATTTATCGGACTCAAGTTTGCTTTTAGGAATCTTGGGCTTAGCTTTTTCGCCCTTCAGAACGGCGATATCATCGCGCAGCGCTTGAATCTGTTCTTTGCCACGTTGGATCTGCTCAGCCTGCTTGGCGAGCTGCTCCCCTTGCCGGGTAATCAACTCAGCTTGCTTGGTAATGATGTCCAGAAGAGCTCTGACGAGTGGTGTCAGCTCCTCAGGAGAAATGAGTGGTAGTAGCGATTCGTATGTCATTCCATAGAAATTGCAGTATCTTACCGGGTAGTCAAGGTTTTACCCTTAGTTATTGAGGGGTTGCACTTTATGTTTATTTGATAACATTGATTTATGTCTTATTGTAAGCACAACTTTATGTATTTTTAGATGCGTGGTATTATGGAATCTTGTCAGGAGATCAAGACATGCCTAAAGCAATGCCAATCCATCTAAAACTCTCAGAAGCTCTCGATGCAGCGAAGAAAGCATCAGGCGGAAGTTATGTTTTTCGGGGAGCGGATCTGAAGCGATCTCATATGGAAACCCTGAGAGGAAGCGGCTGGATTCAGCTGCTTCACAGTGGATGGTATGCTCTCGTCAATCCCTCTAAGGCTATGCCTGGGGAAAGTCTTTCCTATTCCACCAACTACTGGGAATTTGTCTCCAAGTACCTTGAAGAGCACTATGGAGAAGAATACATTCTCGCACCCAAAAGCTCTCTCGCTCTCCATACAGCCGATCTTTCCTTGCCAGCAGAGCTTTTGGTCCAAACGCCACGAAACATCTACTCAACGGTCAATCTGCCGTTTAATACCTCTCTGTTTATCTCGCGCGACAAAAATTTCAAGAAAGATCGCAGCATTGAACTGATGGGTATCAGAGTCTATGCCCTTGAGGCTGCTATCGCCAACATGGGGCCACCCTTCTTTCGCGAGGGATCTCCTTTGCTTGAAGCTTCACTTCATGCCATCAAAGATCCTTACGAAGTCTCTCGCTTTCTGGTTGAAGATAGCTCGCAAACAACTGCGGGCCGCATAACGGCCTGCTTAAAGCTTATTGGGCGTCAGCGAGAAGCAGGAATCATCGAAAAAGCGATTGCTGCGGCTGGACTTCAGCTCAAGTCAGAAGGAGACGTCGAGACGAATTTTGCCTCTAGAGACCTGCCTCGCCCATCGATTATTGGAGCGAGAGTCGCCTCGATGTGGAGAGGCTACTCCAAAGAAATGGCCGAAGCGGAAGAACTTGGTGAGGACCTTCACGTCGGATCGAAAAAACTATTTTACGATCGACCATTTTCAGAAATAGAAGCGAAGATCAATGAAAGCTATGAAAGTGATGCATACAACTCGCTTTCAATCGAAGGCTATCAAGTGACCGAAGAACTCATCGCGAAGATTAAAAGTGGTGAACTCGACCTTACTGACCCAACCACCGGCCAAAAAGATAAGAACGCCCTTGCTGCAAGAGGCTACTTTGAGGCCTTTCAACTCGTGTTAGAAACAATTCGGAAGATCCACCAGGGTGCCGATGCCGGTGACACGATCTGTACTGATCTTGTGGATTGGCGTATGGCGCTCTTTACGCCGGCTGTGCGAGCTGGGAGCCTCCCAGCATCATCAATAGCAGGCTTTAGGCAAGACGCTGTGTATATTAGAGACTCGAGACATGTGCCGATGCAAAAAGATAAGATCCTCGATGCCATGGAGTGTATGGAGTACTTGTTGAAAAAGGAAGAGGCCTTCAGACGAGCTGTACTAGGACATCATATGCTCGTCCACATCCATCCTTTCTCAGACGGGAACGGTCGGACAGCTAGGTTTTTAATGAATGCATGCCTGGTGACAGCTGGTCTGCCCTGGACTGTGATTAAGCTCGATAAGAAAAGAGAATATTTCGCTGCGCTGGAGACAGCGCACAGCGGAGGCACGATCCTTCCTTTTGCACGATTCATATCGAATCAAATCCAGTCACAAAAGACCTTGGTCTAAGCTGTGAGCAGATAGAGAATTTCCAGTATGTCTCTAGTGGACAATTAACAGGCATCTTATAAGAGTGTGCATTTTTTAATCCTTTATAAATCAGGGTATTGGCTCATACTTCGAATCAAATCAGAGTGATCGTCCCAGTTCAGAACGATTTAATGATATATTATCCCAATACAGGACGAATTTTATATATATTGTCCTGATACAGGATGAATTTTGAGGTAAATAGAGGTAAGTTATGGATACGGATGATGATTTCTCCTTTTTTGACGCAATCCAGAGACGGCTCCTTGCTGAGCCTTTAAAGCCTCTCAGATTGAAAGCCAAAGAAATATTAGCCAAGGATTCCAGAGCTGCACTTCTGATTGGTCCAAGAGGTGTTGGAAAAACCAATATATTGCTCGAAAAAGTACGCTTAAATCTCTCTAAAAAGCTTCTCTATATTTCGGCCGACCATCCGCGACTAAGAGCCAAAAGTCTTCTGGAATTTGCTGAGTCAGCCTTTATTTATGGCTACGACGGGCTTCTAGTCGATGAAGTGCATTACTACAAAAATTGGTCGCAGGATTTGAAAGCACTCTATGATTCACATCCCCAAAAAATTATATGGGCCTCCGACAGCTCGTCCGGAGTGCTTCGGGATGGTGGTTATGATCTTTCCAGACGATTCATTAAAATAGACGTTCCCCTTTTGTCTTTTCGTGAATACATCCATCTAAATTCGAGCAAAATTCTTGATTCATTTAATCCATTTCAAGCGGAGTCAGACGTATTTGCCAAGGTTCTAGCCACCGAGGGAATTTCGATCCTAGGACTTTTTCAGTCCTATATGGCCCAAGGATTAAGACCTATGTTTCTTGAAGGGGATTACTCTGCGAAAATAGCAGCCGTAATTGAAAAGACCATTCACAGCGACATTCCATACCTTGTGGAAGACCTACGGCATACCCACCTGATGGTTATGTCCGCGATTGTCAGAGCACTCGTTATGAATCCCATACCGACCTTTAACATCGATTCCATGTGCAAGGACTGGGGAATTGGACGGGATAAACTTTACAGCCTCCTGTCCGCAATGGAAGCGATTGGACTCATTCACATCGTAAAGCGCAAAAGTGATCAGAGTGCATTTACGAAAGGTTCGAAGATATTTATGGCAGATCCAAGTGTCTACTCAGCTCTTGGGGGAAATCTCGGTTCAAGAAGGGAAGCGTTGGTCTACTTTTGCGTCAAAAATGCCGGCCTTCAGATATTTGCATCAAAGGACGAAGAGGTTGCAGATTTTGAAGTCGATAACTTATTGATTGAGGTAGGTGGCAAAAGTAAGAAAATTAAAAAGGCGGACTATATTGTCAGAGATGACATTGATATGCCTCGTAAAGGGGTGATCCCTCTTTGGTCATTTGGAATGATGAATTAACCGTCGGTTTAAACATCGCCACGTTTCCGTCTTTTTCTCATTTTGTTTCGGCCTGAAAAAAGGCTTTAGAAAATACCCTTATTAACCGACAAGTGTATCAAGTATACTCGCTATATTTATGGAGGTAAGTTTATGGGCCAAATGAACTTCTATGTATCTGCAAATATTGAAGAAATAATAAGAAAAGAAGCGAATAAAAGCAATAAGGCTGTGTCAGCCTACTTGGCAGAAATCGTGAAGAACCATGTATCAGCAAAATCAGGCTGGCCCAGCGGTTACTTCGAGAAGGTGATAGGGGCCTGGGAGGGTGAATTTCCTGAAATCCAAGATCTCCCTCC
>JACMPP010000118.1 GCA_014377445.1 Oligoflexus sp. | reverse complement strand
GTACGCATGAGCGACGGCAAAACGATTTATGAGAGCAGCCCTAAAAAGGCTCTGATCCCGGCTTCTGTCACCAAAGTCCTCACCACTGCGGCGATGCTCCACTATTTCAAGCCCGCGACGACTCTCAAAACCAAATTCTTTACCACCGGCGCGCGAAGCTCCGACACCTTCCAGAGCCCACTTTACGTAAAGGGCGATGGGGATCCCATGCTCGTCAACGAGAAGCTCTGGCAGATGGCAGCCGATCTTAAAAACATGGGGATTACGAAATTCGAAGGCGATCTCATCATCGACAATAGTTTGTTCGATGATGAAGAACGCGACTCGTCGCGTATGGATCGCCTCAATGAATCCGATCGTGCCTATGATGCGCCTGTGACGGCCTTTGGCATCAACTTCAATACACTCCCCATCGTCATCAGTCCGGCTCAACGCGCCGGCGAGCCGGCGAATGTGAACTTTGATCCCTATCCCTTGCCGGGCGTGGGTCTTCGCAATAAAACCCAGACGACCAGCGGCGCTGAGAATCATATCGGAGCAGTACGTTCGACCAGCAACGGCGATTCCTCCATCGTCGTGAACGGGACGATCGGCACGCAAAATCCGACGACGAAAGTCTATCGTTCCATGGGCGACCCCCTGGTTGAGACGGGGGAACAACTGCGGGCTTTCCTGAAAAACGAAGGCATAACGATCAAAGGCAAAGTCAGAGCGGGCCGCGTTCCGACCACGGCGAAACTTCTCTATACGATCGATAGTTATGACATCGCTTATATCGTGCAGGGCCTCAACCACTTCTCCAATAACTACATCGCGGATGCTTTGGTGAAACGTCTCGGCGCACAACTTTCCAACGACGTGGGCGGCACCGGATCACTGGCGAACGGCGTGAAGGGCATCGAAGGCTTCTTGCGCAATGAAGTCGGTATCAAAGACAAGTTTGAGATACACAATGGTTCCGGCCTCGACAATCGCAACACCTTTTCCGCGGAACAGATCGTCAAGGTTCTCCTCTATATGCAAAAACGCATGGACCTCTTTCCGGAGTATCTCGCAAGCTTTCCGGCCTCCGGTTGGACAGGCACCCTAAAGAAGCGATTTAAAGGCGCGGATGTCCTGGATGGGATGGTTCGGGCGAAAACAGGGACCCTGACCCAGCCCGTGCAGGTTTCGAGCATTGCCGGCTACATGGGGCATCCTAAACATGGCATGTTAGCCTTTGCTATCCTCAACAACAGCCGTACCACAACCGTGGCAGAATTCCGCAAACGACAAGACAACGCACTTCGGAAAATTTGGGAAGAACTCTAAGAGAAGAAGGATTTGCTCCGGCGGTCAAAATGCGCTATTTCTGCAGGAACCCTTGTCATCAACCATGAAAGGAATGGTCGTGAATTCTGCTCATTATCAAGCGTTAGAAGGCATCGTCGGTAACACCCGTATCTCTCAAAAACCTGACGATTTGCAAATATATGGCAAAGACTGGACGAAATCCACGCCAAGACCCTCGGCCGTCGTCTTCCCGAAGACCACCGAAGAAGTGTCAGCCATCCTTAAGTTTTGCAACACGAACAAAATCAAGATTGTTCCAAGCGGCGGAAGAACTGGTCTCGCCGGCGCTGCCAATGCTTCGAACGACGAACTCGTTATTTCCCTTGAGAAGATGGATCGCATCCTCGGCATCGATCCGATCAATATGAGCATCACGGCTGAAGCCGGTGCGATTGTTGAGACACTGCAGAAGGCTGCGAAAGATCGCGGCCTCTTCTACCCTGTGGATCTCGCCGCCAAGGGCAGTTGCCAGCTCGGAGGCAACATTGCGACGAACGCTGGCGGTCTCAAATTAATCCGTTACGGCGGCACGCGCGAAAACGTCCTTGGCCTGGAAGTTGTTTTGATCGACGGCACTGTTCTCGATCTCAATTACGATCTGCGCAAGAACAATATTGGCTACGATCTCAAGCATCTCTTCATCGCCTCAGAGGGCACGCTCGGCATCGTGACGAAAGCCACGATGAAGCTCGTCAATCTGCCGAAAGATCTGCGCTTGACCTGTATGGCCTGCCCTGATTTTGAAAGCGTTACAAAGCTGCTGGGTTTGATCAACCTGCGCGGCATTGCTCCGACAGCCTTTGAATTCTTTACGCAGCAATGCATGGATTTAGTGCTCAAACACCAGAAACACCGTATCAATCCCTTCCAGGAGAAGTCGCCGATCTATACTCTCCTTGAGTTTGAAAAACAGCCAGAGGGTGCTGTGGATCCTATGGAATCTTTCCTCGAAGAAGCGTTCGAGCGCGGTCTTATCACCGATGCTGTCATCGCCACCAACTCGACTGAATTCCAAAACCTTTGGGGCTTCCGCGAGAACATCAGCGAATCCGTTGCGATCGAGGGCAATGTTCGCAAAAATGACATTTCTCTCCCGATCAGTTCATTACCCGTCTTCATCGCTGAGATGGAAAAGGTTCTGTCTCAGATCAAGGGCGTGCAGATGTTCCTCTTCGGTCACATCGGAGACGGCAACCTGCATTTGAACTACGTCGGCGACTTCAAGCAGGATTATGCTGAGTTCAGAGCGTTAACGCGTGATACAGAACTCGGCGTGTTTAAGCTGGTGCAAAAGCATAGGGGATCGATCAGTGCAGAGCACGGTATCGGCGTCCTTAAGAAGGCGGATCTTCACTTCTGCTGTTCCGAGGAGCAGCTTGAGTTGCTCAAGCGCATCAAGCTCGCTTTTGATCCTCAGAATCTTTTGAATCCTGGGAAAATTTTCGACCTATAAAATTTCTATTCGCAGACATTTAAAAAAGGCGTTCGCATTTGCGGACGCCTTTTTTGGTTGCTACAGAATGTCGAATTGCACTCACCGCCTCCTACGGCCCGAAGGTTGCACATATAGTTCAGTGTGAGATTTTGGGGCTGGGCTGAGTTCTGCACAACTCGGCCCATGCGTTGAGAATAGAGATCGAAGAAGCCCATGGCAGGGCTCTGACTGACGGTCTCAGCGATAGCATCCAATTCGATTTCGTTTTTTAAATATTTTGCGCGAAGGTCACTCGCAAGGGGAAAGCCCGTTAACGTAATTGCGATCTTCATGGCTTGACGCAACTCCTCACGAGTCCGAGCCTCAGCCGTCCCACTGGAAAAGAAGCTGATTTGACCTAACACGAGGATAGGCAGCAAAAAGTGAAAGCGCGTGGGGAACCCCTTGGTCGGCTTGCCGGACGCCCTGGAGCAGAAATGCAAAAAAGGTAAGGAAATGAAATAAATATGATATATTTCAATTACTTAAGTCATAAATATTGAGGCAATTAGCGAGAGTCTCGGAAGGGAAAACGCTCAAAATCAAGGCTTCTGATCATGAATTAGCAAGAGACAAATTGGCAATGCTGTCCTAAGATGGGCGGGATCTGTAACGGGAATATTCAACGAACAGGGCTAAATTGCATGCTCAAATCAACACTACTCACCCTTGGCAAGCTCGCAATTGCGGCCTTTCTTATTCGCTGGCTGATCAACTCAGGTCAACTTGACTTCGCTCAGCTTCGACTCTTTCAGGAAGATCCCTGGCTGCTTTTCGCGACCATCATTTATTTTATCGTCTGTGTCGCGATTCTTGGCACCTGGCGTTGGAAGACTCTCCTGCAGGGAGCCGGTTATATCATTAGCTGGAAACGAGCCGTCACACTGCAGCTAACAGGCCTCTTCTTTAGCACGGTGATGCCGGGGGCTGTGGGCGGTGACATTATCAAGGTCGCTTATGTGATACGCGACAATCCTATGAAGTCCAAAGCCCAGGCGATGATGACAGCTCTTCTCGACCGTATCGTGGGACTGGCTGGCCTCTTTCTGATTTGCTGGACGATGATCCTACTCAATGTGAACACTGTCAAAGGCTTCTCAGGATTCTGGCCGCTCCTGCTACTTATCAGCGGTCTGAGCGTGGGTTTTATCCTGTTTTTTACGGCCGCGCTCTATCATTACAAGGGTACAGATCCCTTTCTAAGAGTCTTCAAGTGGAATCTTCCCGGAATGCATTTCATTGAAAAACTTTACAACGCTGTACGGATCTATCGTTATGCGCGGGGCGCCATCGGTTTGAGTATTGTTATTTCCCTGATCACTCAGGGATTTTGCCTGCTACTCTTCTATTACATTAGCTGCAAAGTCATGGGTTTCAATCCTGAGTTCGGCAAAATCGCCGTGATCTTCCCCATCGGTATCACCACAACAGCCATCCCCATCACGCCTGCGGGGCTTGGTGTCGGACACGTGGCCTTCGATCGCCTCTTCCGTATGGTCGGACTCGATCACGGGGCGAATGCCTTCAACCTCATGGCCCTGTCGCAGATCTTTCTTAACCTGACTGGCGTCATCCCTTATCTAAGCCTCAAGAAAATTGCGATGCCGAGCCTCTCCGAAAATAAGACGGAAAACGGCAACGCCTGATACCGAAGACTCTACCAAGGATTTTTAATATGCCTTTTCTCGATGTGCCGAATGCTCAACTCTACTTTGAAACCAACGGCGAATCCGGTCCTTGGATTACGCTGATCAACGGCCACACCCGCAGCTCGAAAGATTTTCGACTGCTCGCGCGCAATCTGGCTGAGGCCGGCTTTCAGTGTCTGACCTTCGACAATCGGGGATCCGGACAAACCAAGACCGTTGTCGCCTATACCTTCGCGGAGATGGCTCAGGATGTCTATGCCCTCTGGGATAAATTTGGGATCAAGAGGAGTTTTGTCGTCGGGATCTCGATGGGAGGTATGATCGCGGAGATCATCGCTTCTGAACGCGATATCAGCGGCCTAGTGCTCATCAGCACGGGGGCCCGACAGCAGGACCTCAATCCACTCGGTTCAGCGCCCTGGGGCTCGACCTTGGAGGACGTCTCGTCCCGCATGTCCCATTATTTCACGTCGGGCTTTGCCAGTCGCAACAAGTTCCTCGTCGATGCCATGAACAAGCAGATTCTGCTAGCGATTCAGAATGATGGGTTTGAAGAGCGGGCCCTTGAGCAGAGAGCTGCGATCGAAGGCATCGATAACCAGGCGCTTTTGGAACGCATCAAATGCCCGACACTGATCATCCACGGCAGTGAAGATCAGATTATCAGGATTGAGGCGGCGCATAATTTGAATGTGTCGATTCCGAATGCGGAATTGAGAATAATCGAGGGAGCGGGCCATTTGTTACTGGCTGAGGATTCCAAGACCCTCGCCAAGAGCGTCGTGGATTTTTGTCAGGCGCACCGAATTTAGCCGTTCATACTGGCGATGAGCTGAACTTCGGACTCCTGCAGTCCAAGTTCACGCGCCACCTGGGAGGGCGCCAAACCACGGGCCAGCATATGACGGGCATCCACATACTTCTTATCTTCAAGCTCTTCCAAGACATCCTGATAGGGCACTGTGCTGTCGAAGAACTTCGTCAGCTTCTCACCCCTTGATAAAGCCTTCTGCAGCAGAGACCGCTCTTCCTGGGCCTTTTTAAGGAGCGAACTGAAACCGGTACGACGCTTGTCGATCTGCGTGAGGTATTCGTCAAGACGGGTGCGGGCATCCTGCAGCACGTGTTCCATTTCCAGTGCCAGAGAATTGGCTCCGGACTTAAGCTCAATATCCATCTCGGTCGCGATCATAGCGACCTTCTCGTAGAGCATCTTCATTTCAGCATGTTTTTGGAGCAGGTCTTCGCGAACTGCATCGCGCATCTCCTTAATGAGCCGATGCTCATGATCGAGCTCCCGCAGCATCCCCACCGAAGCCGGCGTTTCATGCTTGCGGCGCAGGGCCAGTACCACAAGGCCAATCAGGATGAAATCGACTGCGATCAAGAGACCAAGTAGCATCTGATTCATAAGGAAACCCCATATGAAAAAAGCTGATCATTAAAATGAAGCAGCTTTTTTCGGAATGTTAACCTTCTTGCAAGAAAGCTTTTAGAACCTGCTCATCCACTTCGTCCATATTCACGGTACGAGCCAGGAGGATCTTTTTTTTACCGCGTTTGCCGACTTCCTCTGAGGAGACAACCTTCACGAGAATCTTGAAGTTATCTGGTGTATCGATACGGCTATAGTCGACGAAACGACGTTTGCGTTCCCAGTAGTCAGGGATGTTGACGAAGATTTTGAGGAGATCGCCCTCCTCGTATTCATGAGAAACCCGAAGCTGCATTCCGTAAGGACTAATATGAACAGTTTGCGCCTCTTCTTCGCCCACTTCGGCACTGATTCCGTACTTCGCAACGCCAACGGCGATACGACGATTCGAGCGTGGATATTTCTTGACCGTATCCTCATTGAAGACCGGCATGGATGAAGATTCTTCGTTTTCCTGGTTGGAAACTTTTTCTTTCATAGAAACTACCCCCCCCTCTTCTATATTCTATTTCACTTAACGGTGGCTTTTTTCAGACTGGCTTCGATTTTGTCGAGTTTGTCCTTGAGAGCCTGGCCTGTGAATGGTTTGACGATGTAGTTGCTCACGCCGGCTTTAACCGCTTCAATGATGTTTTCTTTTTCGGCTTCAGCGGTGACCATGAGGAAGGGAAGGTGCTTAAGCTTCGCGTCGGCACGAACCGCTTTGAGGAGCTCCAGTCCCGTCATGTTCGGCATATTCCAATCCGAAACAACCATCTCGTAGTCCATTTCAGCGTTGAGCATGCGGAGCGCCTGCTCGCCATCTTCCGCTTCCGTGAGGTTCTTGTAGCCGTTCTGCTTCATCAACGTCCTGACGATACGGCGCATGGTAGGGAAGTCGTCAACAATCAATATTTTTAAGTCTGGCTTCATAATGGACATGGTGTGGCTCCTCGATGCTTCAGTCGGTAAGGATAGGTTTGAGTTTAGATCTTAGTTTTTCAACTGCCTGCGTGTGGAGCTGGCTGACGCGAGATTCGGTAACCTCCAGGATACGACCGATCTCTTTGAGGTTGAGATCCTCGTAGTAGTAGAGCGAGAGAACCAGCTTTTGTTTTTCCGGGAGTTCATCGATGTGCTTTACCAGCAGATCGCGAATGCCCTTACTCTTGAGCTGGGTGAATGGGTTCTTGGAACTGACGTTCTCAAGGCATTCCAAAAGGCTCTTACGGTCTTGCTGGTTGGGACCCGATAGTTCGTCGATGGAAAGGAGTGTGACGGCTTTAACCTTCGAAACCATGTCGTAGTATTCATCGAGTTGAATACCCAGAGCGGCTGAGAGTTCTTCGTCGGTGACGGCGCGACCAAACTTCTGTTCGAGCTCCGCATAGGTTTTTTCGATCTTCTTCGCTTTGTCACGAACCGAGCGAGGCACCCAGTCCTGCGAGCGAAGTTCGTCGAGGATCGCACCGCGGATACGAAATTCAGCGTAAGTCTTGAATTTGTTATCACGCGAAGGATCGTATTTTTCGATGGCATCCATTAGGCCGATAACGCCTGCACTGATGAGGTCATCGATATCGATATTGGATGGCAAGCGCGCTGCAATTCGTTGCGCCACGAAGCGAATCAATGGCGCATAGTCCATGATTAGCTGATCGCGGAGTTTTCCGTCGACGCCTTTGGTATCCTGCTTATATCTCTTTACAAGACCTTTCATACGGAAGCATCTCCCCTACCAGGCAGTTTCAAAGGGCGCGCTGCGCACCGAAGTTTGGGAAAAGCAGGTCATTGAGGCCGCGACCGCTATCGCTTGGAGGCTCATTTACCAGGCTTTCTATCGTCTTTCTCGTAATCTCATTCCACGCTTGACCTGACAAAGTATGTTGCGCCTGGTCATCAGCTGCCCGCTGCATCATGACCCCACGGAGTACCGCAGGGTCCTTGGGCACAACGCCTGCAAAACCAAGTTCGAAGTTTAGGAAGCGTTTGGCGACATCGGCGAGGTTTTGATAGACCTTGTGTCCTTGGGCTTCAGAAACGGCTTGATTTGCAATAAGGCTGATTCGTCGTTTGCCATATTTCTCACACATGACCTTGACGAAGGCATAGGCATCCGTTTGAGAATGTGGTTCAGGGGTCGTTACTAACATGATAGCATCGGCGATTGAATTCAGGTGCAGCACCGACTCGGCAATTCCTGCCCCTGTGTCGATGAATAGAACGTCGTACTGCTGCGAAATTTCGCTGATTTTATCAAGCAGTCTAATGCGTTGTGAAAGCTTTAAATCGGCCAGTCCAGCCAATCCGGAGCCCGAAGGAATAATTTTAAGTCCCAGAGGGCCATCGAGAAGGGTGTCTTCGATTTCGACTGCACCATCAAGCACGTCTTGAATATTGTAACGAGCCTTCAGGCCCAGGACAATGTCGACATTCGCCAGACCAAAGTCACCATCGAGAAGGAGGGTCTTGTAACCCATGCGGCGCGCGGCGAGTGCCATGTTCACGGTCGTGACAGTCTTGCCAACCCCGCCTTTGCCACTTGCGATACTGAGAATCAGAGGTTTTTTCTGCCAGACGTTCATATAACTCTTTGTGACTCCTGGAATTATAAGCCGAAAATGCGCTCAACAACTCGTTCACGACTTGCGCGCTCAAGATCTTCAGGGATGTTGCCGCCCACCCCGAAGTAGCTCAAAGGCATCGACCAGCGGACGCATATATTAAAGATCTCACCGTAGGACCAACATTCATCCAGGCGATTGAAGACAATGCTCTGAAGCCCAAGAGGGGAGAAGCCCCGCACCATTCGATCCATCTGCTCTTCCTTCTCAGTGATGCTGAGAGCGAGGTGGAACTGAACGGGCAGATCGAGTTCTTTGAAAGCCAGGATGTCTTTCAAGTCGTCTTTAGAACGAGGACATTGAGATCCGGTATCGACGATACATAGATCCCAGTTTTTATGCTTCGCGAGAACTTCTGGCAGTTCCTCGGGACGTTCTATAGCTTCGAAGGGAATGTTGAGGACGCGGGCAAGGACGCGGAGTTGCTCTTTAGCCGCGAGTTTGCGGGTATCAGCCGACACGAGAATCAGCTTTTGTTTGCCGATATAGGCAGCTGCAATTTTTGCAACGAGACTACTCTTGCCGCTCCCAGCAGGGCCCACCACGATATTGACAGCTTGTTCCTCAGAACTTGAATTCCATAGAGGAGCCACCTTAATCTTCTTCATCATCCAACGAATCGCATGACCCTGATAGAAGTTGAAGCTTTGCTCGGTGTCGTCTTCAGCCGTGTTCTTCAGACCCTTGAGGTACTCCGCGAGGCGAAGCTGCTCAGACTCTTGAACGTTCATGAGGGAAAGCCTTTGGAAGACCTTCGCCATGGGCGCGGACATGTTGTGCATGAGATGGTCAGGCTTTTGCTGGCTCAGTTCGAAGACCATGCTGCGCAGCTCGTGAAGGCCGGCATCGAGGCGAAAGAGATCTTGGCGCTTCGCCAAATCATCACTCATAGTCTTGATGTTACGCTCAATTGTCTTGAAGTAGTCGAGCATTTCAAAGAGCATGTCACGGCTCAGACTTGCATCTGGAGGACTATGAGTCGCGCCGCTTGGACGAGATTGTTGAGTCGAGGAGCGTGCGGCGGTGACTTCGAAGAGTTTGCCCTTGCGTCCACCCTCAGGGCTTTTCTCACGGGTGTTGAGAATGACCGCATCACTTCCAAAGTGGGTCTTGACCGCTTTAAGAGCATCTTTCATGGTAAAAGCCTCAAAGGTCTTGACGTCCATCGCTCTCTAACTCCTGGGTTTGTGACTGATGCCGAAGCACAGTTTATAGACTCACGATGCCAATAGATTTCGTTTGAGTGCCTGCGGGAATTTCATCAAAGGCCAGAACAACAACCCCGGGGATAAAGCGGTTCACCAGTTGACGAATATCCCAGCGAATGAAGGAACCGCAGAGGATGATGGGCTGAGTTCCCGTCGTCTGGAAGGCTTCGAGAGCCTCAGCGACGCGATTCAGAATGCGCTGGGCAATTTCCGGTTCGAGCATCAGAGACGTCGATCCGTCTTCCCGTTGGTTGATACCCGCAGCAATGAGATCCTCGACCGCGCGATCAAACGTTACGACAACGAGTTTTTCATCTGGTGTTAAGTACTTTCTAATAATACCACGGCCCAAAGACTTCCGTACATAACGGGTCAAGACATCGGGACTCTTGATCACTCGGCAATGATCGGCGAGCATTTCAAAAATCGACCGCAAGTCGCGGATACTTACCCGCTCTGCGAGAAGGTTTTGCAAAACTCTTACTACCTCGCCAAGGCTCAGACGGTCGGATGCCACAACCTCTTCGACAACCTTCGGAGCCTCCTCTTTGAGCTGCTCGATGAGATTCTGCGCCTCTTGGCGACCCAGCAATTCTGCCGAATGTTCTTCAATAAGTTTCGTAAGATGGGTCACGATCACCGTCGAACAGTTCACAACAGTATAGCCACGGAAACTTGCCTCTTCACGCTGGCTGGACTTGACCCATACCGCATCGAGACCATAGGCGGGCTCCTTGCCGGAAATACCATCGATGGTTTCCACGATATCGCCTGGATCCATGGCCAGGTAGTAGTCGGCCATGAGGCTGCCACGCCCGATAATGTTGCCCTTGAGCAGAATCTGATAGTCCCCGGGCCTGAGCTGAATATTGTCCTTCACCATGACCATAGGCACGACGATACCCATGTCCTGAGCGAACTGTTTTCGGGCCGAGACGATACGTTCGAGGACCTCTCCGTCCTGATGCGCGTCGACCAGCGGGATGAGACCAACACCGACCTCGAGCGATAGAATTTCGATATGAAGGAGCGACTCGATGCTGTCTTTTTTCGCGTCCTTGTTGACGACTTCCTGTTCTTTAACAACCGCCGCTTCACTGCGCTCGATTTTGTTACGGACTGCATAGCGGCCGAGGAAAAAGGCCAGAACAGCCAGCATTCCGAAAGGAACGGTCGGCATGCCCGGAACCAATGCCATAATACCGAGGAGGACGGCACAGATATAGATAGCGCGCGGATAGTTGAGGATTTGATTGTTTAAAGTCTGGGAGAGACCTTCTTCCATAGCTCCGGCCCGGGTGACGACGATACCGGCTGCAGTGGAGATGATCAGAGCAGGGATCTGAGCGACGAGACCGTCACCGACAGAAAGTAGGGTATAGAGTTCGGCTGATTGCGAGAAGGTCATGCCGTGCATGACGACACCGAGGATCAAACCCACGATGATGTTGATGGCTGTGATGATGATACCGGCGATGGCATCACCTCGAACGAACTTGGAAGCACCGTCCATGGCACCATAGAAGTCAGCCGCGAGTTCGACTTTTTGCCGACGCTCACGCGCTTCTTTACGGTCGATGAGACCCGCGTTCAATTCCGCATCGATCGCCATTTGTTTACCCGGCATGGCGTCCAAGGTAAAGCGAGCGCCAACCTCTGCGATACGACCGGCACCTTTGGTGATTACGATAAAGTTGATGACGACGAGGATGGCAAACATGACGAAGCCGACGAAGTAGTTCCCGCCGACGACGAAATTACCAAAGGATGAAATCACGCTACTCACATGCCCTGTATGCGCTTCGAGTAGAATCGATCGCGTGGTGGCGACGTTCAAACCTAGGCGGAACAGGGTCGTGATGAGGAGAATAGTCGGGAAAGTCGAGAATTCAAGAGGATCTTTTACGTACACCGAGATCATAAGGATGAGCAGCGACGAAGCGATCGAAGTCGCCAGGAACATATCGAGGAGGAACATCGGCAAAGGCAAAATCATCGTGAAGACAATCGCGATCAGACCGACCGCAAATTGAATATCCGGTGACTTAAGGATTTTTATCCAGCCTGGTTGTTCTTTTTTCGAAACGTTTTTAGGAACAGCGTTAGCCATTTAGTCTTCCTTATGTACGCGAACGGGAGAGATTTTTACCTTTGAGCAGGAACACATAACGAATGATCTCTGAAACAGCGCGGTAGAGACTCTCGGGGATTTCCCCGCCCACCTTACAAACCTTGAAGAGAGTACGGGCGAGAGGCTTATTTTCCATGATCAGAATGCCATTTTCCTTGGCGACTTCCTTCATGCGTTGCGCCACGAAATCCTGACCTTTGGCCACCACGATCGGAGCGGACATCCCCAGTTCGTAGCGAAGAGCCACTGCAAAATGGGTAGGGTTGGTGACGACGACGGTTGCAGTCTTGGTCGCGGAGATTGATTTGGAGGTGGCGATCTCCCGCTGCATCCTCTTCATCCGAGCCTTCATGTGAGGGTCCTGTTCACGCTTCTTGTATTCCTCTTTGACTTCCTCTTTGGTCATCTTCAGCTTTTTTTCCATGCTCATGAAGCTATAGATGAAGTCGCCGGCGGCGATAAAGAGTAGAAGACCGAGTACCGACCAGAAGAGATGATCTGTGATCGTGGCCCAGTAGGACCAGATTCTGAGAAAAGGCATATTCATCAGGCCAGGCGAACTTCGAAATTCGCCCTTGAGAGTGAGAAAGCAGATCGCGAAGATAACGGTCATCTTACCAACGCTTTTCAGAACCTCGACGAAAGCCTGCACGCTGACCATGCGAACAACGCCTGAGAAAAAGTTCAACCGACTCCACTTGGGGGCCATCCTCTTCCAAGACCAGTTCAGACGCGTCTGGGAGAAGGTAATGAACATCGCCGTAATGGTGGCCACACCAAAGAAAGGCGCTATCATCCAGATGACCTGACCACCGACGTGCATCAAGTGGTCCAAAACATTTTTTTCATTGATCTTGCTGATATCAAAATTAGTAAAATGCTGAACCATGATGCTTTGGAGTTGAGTCGAGAGTTTAACCAGGTAAACTCCGAAGAGACCCATGATCGCAGAGAGAACAAAGACCGAGGTCACATCCCGGGAAATAGCGATTTCCCCTCGCTCGCGAAATTCATCACGTCGCTCGGGGGTGGCTTCTTCGGTCCTGTCTTCGTTATCACCACCGTCAGCCATCGGCTGTCTCCTAGGGTGCTAAGCCCTGGATCGTTTTCACGATCAATTCCTGACTCAGCGCAAAATGGTGTGTGGTCCATTCCGGAAAGAACGGAAGGCATGCAATGTAGATGCTCATGCCCACGAAAAATCCGACGGGAAAACTCATGGTAAAGACGTTCAACTGAGGAACAGTTCGAGCAGCGAGTCCCAGAGCCGAGTTCGCAAAAATAAGTGCAACAAGGACCGGGGCGGAGAGTTGCAGCGCGACTCGAAAAATTCCACTCGTGGTCTGAATAATCAAGGGCATCAAGGCCTTTGAGGGTATGGCGCCACCCGCTGGAATCAGCTCGAAAGTCTTGATGATGCCATCGAGATAGATGTAGTGCAGATTGAGTGTGAGAAAGATCAGCATCATCACACCACGGTGCATCGCGGTAAAGGCACTGACCTGCGTATTCAAACCGGGATACATAAGGTCGGCGGTGCCGAAGCCCATCTGATAACCGACCAAACTCGCAGCCATGAGAATACCATCAAAGGCGAGACGTCCGATGAAGCCCACGAAGAGTCCAATCGAAATCTCTTTCACGACGAGTATGGTGAAGGGAACCATATCCGTTGGAATGCTAGTGATCCAACCCGCCGGCACACGCGACTGGAGCCCGAAAGCCAAGGCCACACCGATCAGGACTCGGACTTGAGCGGGAATCGGTTCATCGCCGAAGAAGGGCAGAGCGTAAAGTATTGCACTGATCCGGAGGAAGACGAGTGCGCCGGTCAGTATCGTCTCAACGGAAAGCCCATAAATCATAGTGCTTTACTCAACGAGTGATTTGCGGAATTTGATGGAATATATCGATCGTGAAGGTAATCAGCAGGCGAAGGATCCAAGGGCCGCATACAACAACAGTGGCTGTCATCGCTAAAACTTTCGGAATAAAGACAAGGTTTTGTTCGTTGATCTGAGTCGCTGCCTGAAAGATCGAGACCAGCAGACCCACAACAAGGGTGGCGAGGAGAGCCGGCGCCGCCACTTTCATGGTGAGCATGATCGCGTTCCAGGCTATATCAAGGACAAACTTCTCGGTCATGAATACTCCTTCCTGTTAAATTAATGAAAGCTTCGAACCAGTGAATCCACAATCAATCCCCACCCATCGACGAGTACAAAGAGTACGAGCTTGAAGGGCAGCGAGATAACTGTCGGAGGCAGCATCATCATACCCATCGCCATCAGAACCGACGAAACAACCATGTCGATCACAAGGAAGGGTATGTAGATCAAAAAGCCGATTTGAAAGGCTGTTTTGAGTTCTGAAACGACAAAGGCCGGGATCAGAACGCGCATGGGAATATCATCAACAGTCTTGGGCTTGGGGGTCTTCGCGATATTGAAGAATGTGGCGAGATCAGATTCCTTCACTTCACCCAGCATAAATTTGCGGATTGGAATGGCGGCTTCTTTGAAAGCCTGCTCCTGGGTGATCGCTTTTTCGAGATAAGGGGTTAAGGCTTTCTCGTTTAAAGTGTCGATCACGGGACCCATTGTGAAATAGGTAAGGAAGAGGGAGAGACCCAAGATGACCTGGTTAGGCGGCATTTGTTGTGTACCAAGGGCTTGGCGCACAAAACTCATAACGATTACGATACGGGTAAAGGAGGTCATCATCAGGAGGATTGCGGGAGCCACAGCTAGGATGGTGAGCATCGCAATGATCTTCATCGCAGGAACCATCGCTTCTGGATCATCAACTTCATAGAGATTAAAGTTTACGCCGGGAAGTTTGGTATCCGCTAAGGCGATCGAAGGGGTCAAAGACTTGAAGGCGAGAAAACTGAGCAGCAATGCGAGAAGCATCTGTGCACATGAAGGCCATTTTGATGCGAACCGCTGCATTCCTACTCTCCTTAAAACAATCAAACTTTGGGAAGGTCTTTGAGTTTCTTACGGATCATGCGGGTCACATCTTCAAGGCTTTCCTGATCGCGGCCGCTGCTGCTTCCGCTCTCTTTAAAGTTCTTGATGCCCGAGTCGCCCACACCGTAACGAATAGAGGATCCTGCATCGGCCCGGTCGAGACGCGCTTCGGACGCGCGGGGCTCAGCACGAGTTTCAGGTGAGCGGCTCTTCTGCAGAGGTTCCACGCCTGAGATTTCCCGATTTGGACGTTTCGGATTTGACGACAAGGTCTTCTGATACATCGAAGGATCGAGTTGCATCCGCGGGGTATCGGCCGTCTGCTGCTTCAGAGAGGTTAAGAAATTGATTCCGTCTGGAGATACTCCAAGCAAGATCTGTTCCTGACCGACCTGAATCACACTAATTCTTTGTTTTGGTCCCAAAGCGTGGGTCGCGAGGGTTTTGATGCTGAAGTCTGCGCCCGGAGTCAGAGTCTTTACCGCCACACGGCGCCAGGATTTAAGAGCGATCAGAAGGACGAGCATCAAAGCCACGAAGACTGTGACAGCCACGAGTTTGGATTCCATCGTATCAGCCCAGCGGGGTTCGGCTGCTTCGGTGGTTCCAGCCACAGCGGCTTTCGCTTTGTCTTTGCTGACTTCAGCAACGTCAACCTTCGAGGCCGTTAGTTCACTTGTCGAAGCAGCAGCGACTGAAGAGATAGCTGCAGCCGCAGGCATTTGAAGAGGCAGAGCCGGACCGATGGAAGGTCCTTCGATTTGGGTTTTGCTCATCAAAGCGATTGGATCCGGAATATCAGTACGAACTTCCGTTGCCTTAACCACTTTGTCAGGACTGCCCTTGACCGGGACACCGCTGAAGTTGGCCAGTAGAGCCTTTTCTGCTTTTTCATGGTCAATGACAACCAGAACCCGGTTTTCAAGGATATCGACCGTAGCAGCACCGACGATATTTTCGGCTTCCTTGGTCACGAACATACGGAGTGCTGCGGTGTCTTCGTCCAATTGGAAGGCCGCAAACTTTCGGATGTAAGGACTGTTCGCTTCGACAAATACCCCAGGCTTCAAGACCATGGTATGAGGCAGGATCACTTGCAGGAAGCTGCCGTGAGCCTCCACGACTGGTTTGGTGAAACCAGGTTTGGTGTCGTAGCGCATTGTGATCACAGACGATTTTGCATCTGATTCGCCATCGATCGGACCGAGAGTCAAGAGCGTGGGACTCGCGGGCTTTTCTTGAGCTTGAGAGAGGGGAGCCGCTAGAAGAGCTAGCATAAGCAGAACGAAACGCATGCGATAACCTCATGAAATTGGGGACAGATTACGGACCCTGAGTAATGTCGCCGAGACCAAACTGCGACACGACATCAGTGAGTCTGACGCCAAACTTTTCGTTAACGACAACCACTTCGCCCATGGCGACGAGTTTATCGTTGATAAGAATTTCCATAGGTTCGCCAGCGATTTTATCGAGTTCGATGACCGAACCCTGGCCGAGCTGTAGAAGGTCATTGACGAGCATCTTGGTACGTCCGAGCTCGACCGATACTTTCAAGGGAACATCGAGAATCATCTTGAGCTTGGAAAAGTCCGTGCGGGCAAGACGACTGTCTTCGGGGGTCATGACTACGGGTTCGTCTTTGTTGTCTCCGCTGCCTGCATTGGCAAGGGCTTCATCAAATTCTCCGCCTAGTCCGAAATCTTCTGGATTAAAGTCTTCAGCCATCGATACATCCTCCTAATCAAGTGTCAAACATGGATTCAGTTACGCGTATGGCGCGATTTCCGCGCAGAAGACCGGGTATTCCTTTGAACTTCGGAACCCCTTCCACCATAACGCTGAGAGGCATCGTGGCATCGGTATTGAGCTGTATGATGTCCCCAACTTCCAGGTTCATCAGGTCGCGTACTTGTATGTTGGCTTCGCCGAGTTTTACAACGAGATTGGCAGTGGTCTGCATGATCTGTTCTTTAACACGGTTGATCCAAATGAAGTCGACTTCAAGCTGCTCGCTTTGAAAACCGACTGAAAGCTTCGATTTGATAGGCTCGAGTGTGGAGTAGGGAATTACTATTTTAATCGTTCCTGAGACTTTTTCCAATTCCACATCGAAAGTAGTTGCGATGACGACATCGGAAGGAGGGACGACTGCGACGAACTGAGGATTGATCTCAGTACGACTATAGCCTATTTTCAGGGGATAAACGGGTTCCCAGGCTTTTTCCAAATCATCGATCGCGGAGAGCACCACACGTCTCGCGATTTTGATTTCGATCTGGGTAAAGTCCTTACCTTCGATCTTGGTGTAGGGCACGTCGTTGCCGCCGAAGAAACTGTCGACAAGCGCATAGAGCAACTTTGATTCGATGACCATGACGGCCGCGCCGCGCAGGGGATCGAGACGAAGGATGTTCAAGCAGGAAGGCAATGGCAGCGAGTTCATGAATTCCGAGAACTTCAAAGGTCCCGTGGAGTTCACGCTCAAGTTGGCCATTTTACGCAAAGAGTTCGAAAGAGTGACCCGAAACAAGCGGATGAATCGATCGTGGATAATATCGAGGGTCGGCATACGACCGCGGATGATACGGTCCTGGTTCGCGAGGTCGTATTGCACGACCCCGTTCTGCATTCCGTCCCCACCACCGTTTTCATCGCTGTCCACGCGGTTATCGGAAACGGCGGACAGAAGGGCATCGACTTCGCTTTGAGATAGCACCTGACTCATCGATAACTCCTATTATTCAATTAAAAGATCAGTGATATAGACGGATTCGATCTTTTTCGTCATGTAGCGGTTGATGCGAATCAACAGCTCTTTTCGAAGGGACTCTTTACCGTCAGGTGAGAGCAGGAATTCGCGTGTCTTGCGCTGCATGATGCCGATGATGGCATCGCGAAGTTGGGGCAGACGGCGTTCGATCTCTTTTTTCTGGTCTCCACCACCGCGATACTCAAGCGAGATCTCGATGCGGATGTAACGGTTTTCCATCGCGTTACCGAGGTTGAGATTGAAGGTCTGCATCTTGTAGGTTTCACCGAAGTCGATGTTCGATTCGGATTTCTTATCGTCGCCGCCCTTGGCTTTGTCATCACTTTTGATTTCATTGCCATGTTCGTCTTTTTTAACTTCGCCGTGCTCATCCTTCTTGGCTTCGCCGTGCTCATCTTTCTTCGCTTCCCCATGGTCATCACCATGTTCGTCCTTCTTGGCTTCGCCGTGAGCATCGCCATGCTCATCTTTCTTGGCTTCGCCATGCTCATCTTTCTTGGCTTCGCCGTGCTCGTCCTTCTTGGCTTCGCCGTGCTCGTCCTTCTTCGCTTCGCCGTGCTCGGAGCCATCTTTGGAAATCACTTCTTCTTTCGGGGCGCTTTTGCCTTTAGACAAAAAGAAGAACGCTCCACCTCCACCGCCGAGAACGACCAAAGCGCCAATGATGGCGAACAACAGCAGCTTCTTCTTTTTCTTCTTCGCTGCTACTTCGGGACTTTCGTCCACAACGGGTTCATCCGCCTTCTTTTTAGCGTCGTCTGACATTCAATTCTCCTGATAAGCCAGAGTTCTATGTTCAAAAGATGTGCCAGCTTTGTGGCAACTGCCGATAATAAGTAAAAACTGGATTTTCCGGGGCGTTGAGATTATCAGGATCAAAGTTCTTCCCGGATGGTTTTACGAAAAAGCCAAGCTGTGTTTTTGCCCAATTCATGACAAAATCCCAAAGATAGGTGTCAGAGTCCTGACGACAGGAGTCAAATCCATGACGCTCTGTCAGTTTTTTTCCGCAAGAGGCCCAAATTCATGACGCTCTTGAAAGCAAGCAGCTTTTTCTTATCCCTCGTCTGGCTGCAAGGCTGTGTCGAGGGTAACGTCAATTTCAGGGGAGAAATCGTTTGCCGGAATGCCGATGGCAATAGCCTATGTCCCAAACTTTCGCATTTCGAGAGTCAGCTCACTCTGAAGCCGACGGACAAGACCGAAGCGCGGCTGTCCTATGACCCCGCACAAAGCCGGAAAGCGACTTGGTACGATAGCCTCGATCTGCATCAGCAGAATCTTCCACCACAGCGGAGCTGGCTATCTGACTACGGTTTCGGCTACGATATCGATCCGCGCTGGTCGCTTCATGTCGAAGATTCCAGCGGCACCACGCTCTTGCCGAACGCCAGTTATCTTGCCTTTGCAAACAAACTGCAGGATATAGGTTGGAAGCAGACGGCTTCCCGATTGAGTTTCGATCATTCCGATATTTTTGAAGGCGATCTTTTGGTCGGTTTGGGAGAAGGCGAACGTCTGAGCGCCGATGATGGCGATCTCTTTTATGGGGGCCGCCTCAAGTGGTACTGGCAGAAGGCCCTGGCTTTGCAGCTAGCATATTCTCGTGATAAGAACAGTCTACCCGAAGACGCAGTCTGGTGGCGAGATGCCCGAAGCGATTTACACAAAGGCTTCAGCAATCAACGTCTCGCGGCGAGCGTGAGTCTGAACGGCAAAGCTCCCTCCTTGCGTGGGCTCGAAGCCGACCTTGGCTGGCAAAGAAATGAGATCGAACAATCACGAACCCAGAATTTCCTCCGCGCCCCTGCGAGCTTTGCCTTCGACCCAACTGAGATTCTTTCTCAAGATCAAGGCGGGCATGGCGCGACGAAGCGTGAGGCCTGGCAACTCAGCGCCTCGTACCGCATTCTTGCCGAATATCTCGTCGCCTTTCACACGGGAGAATTTAAAGCTTCGTTTGACGACGCTGTATTGCAGTCCTGCGCGCTGGACAGTGATGGAAACTGCGTAGAAGCGCCTGAGAACAGTCGCTCGCTCAAGCTACGAGAGTGGACGTATGGCCTCGGAAAGATTGATAGTGATGGCTGGACGTTCTTGCTTGAATCCCATCAGGAGCGCTATGATCGTCTGTATCAAAATTATCACTTCCTCAAAGGAAGCGGTGTTCGCCAAAAAAGCATGCGGCTTGTACAGGCTCGAATCCATTGGAACTGGTAAGTCAAATAAGTCTCTGGTCGTCTTTTTTAAGACATTTCATCGATTTTTTTAGTACCTGGAAACACGCAGTCGTTTGATGTTTTTATTTGGAGCCGTTGTCACAGGTTGTGTTATAAGTGGCTCCCTGGATCGTTAATAATGGAGACAGCATGAAGATGAGACGCACCCTCTTGGTTCTTTCCTCCCTAAGCTTTGGGATGATTTTGACCGCTTGTAATTCTTGCGTTGATCAACACAATCCAAGACCCGATCAAGCAAAGTTTAAGCAAGAGGAGACTTTCGCGAAGGCTGAGCAGACGCTTACTCCGGAAGGAACGATCCCAGTACCCGTGGCAGTCGCGACAGGTGGAGCTCCACGAAGTCTAGGTCAAGAAAAATTTGAACTGTTCTGTGCCGCCTGTCACGGCGTCAACGGCAAAGCCAACGGTCCTGGAGTCGCGGGATTGAATCCGATGCCTCGGAACTTCACCGATGTCGCATGGCAAGGTAAAGTAGACGACGCGCATATTCATAAAATCATCAAAGAAGGCGGCGCTTCCGTCGGCTTGAGTGCGACCATGCCTGCTTGGGGCAGTGCGTTGAACGATGCTGAGATCGACGACGTCGTCAAATGGGTCCGTCAATTCAAAGGCAAATGAATTTCTCCTGAATAAAATGCAAAAAGAGCCCGATATCCTCGGGCTCTTTTTTTATTTAAATGCTTTCAGTCAAATTTCGTTTAGGTTTTTAATTCGACTTCAACTTCTATTTCCGGCACCACAAATTCTTTGTGCAAGGCACGCGCCGCAACTTCGCCTTCTTTTTCGCCAATCACGCAGGAGATCTTGATCTCCGAGGTCGAGATCATGTGCAAGGCGATCCCTGCATCTTCCAGAACGCTGAAGACGCGGCTGGCGACACCTGGATGGCTCTGCATACCAAGGCCGACGACGGAGACCTTGGACAGGCCTTCTTCAACTTCGATGTAGGCACCGAGTTTTTTCTCAAGCGTCCAGCGCTCAAGAATTTCTTTGGTGCGTAAAAGATCCGCATTGCCGATGGTGAAACCAACGCGCATACGATCGCTGTCGTTCGAACGGTTATGAACGATGATGTCGACGTTTACGCCATTGCTTGCAATCACTTCAAAAGCCGAGCCGATGATGCCGCCGCGCGCCGGAAGATTGTGCAAGGAGATGCGGACCACATTTTTATCAAGGGTGACACCAGAAACAATCGGTGCTTCCAGCTTTCTCTCGGTACTGAAGTTCATGATGAAGGTCCTCGCTTGGTCGTTTGGTTTGAAGGTATTGCGAACCACGATGGGCATATGATACTTGGCACCCAACTCAACACAGCGGCTGTGAAGCACCTTGCTGCCGAGCGAGGCCATTTCTAGAGCGACTTCGAAATCAATCTCTTCAACGAGACGGGCCTCCGGAACGATACGGGGATCGGCGGTGAACACACCATCCACATCCGTGTTTATTTCACAAAAGGCTGCATCCAGAGCCACGGCGAGTGCGACCGCACTTGTATCCGATCCTCCGCGACCCAGAGTGGTGATTTCAAGATCACCGGTCACGCCTTGAAATCCCGCGACGACAGGAATCGCATCCTCTTCCCAGCACTGATAGAGCTTGGCACATTCAATTTTTTCGATACGGGCTTTAGAGTGAAAATTGTCGGTCACGATACCGAGCTGATACCCCAAAAAGGCCTTCGAAGGAATTCCATGTTTTTCCAGCGCGGCTGCCATTAAGGCAACAGATATCTGCTCGCCAGCCGCTACAACCATGTCATAGTTTCTTAGCGAGGTGCGGGCATTGATCCCGTTGACGAGGTCGACGAGGCGATTGGTTTCGCCGGACATGGCACTGACCACGATCGCGATCTTCTTGTAACCAGCACGATATTGGTCGGCAACCCGCTTCGCCACAGCATCGATACGCTCCAAGCTCCCTACCGAGGTTCCACCATATTTTTGGACTATTGGTCGGTCGTGCTCGAGATGATACATGGAAAAGCTTGCTCCTTCGCGTATGATAGACAGTGGTTTTGATGCATACATAGGCAGATATATCCTAGTTTATTGCGTGTTGCATTGCCAATGTCACTGGGTCCCCGCGGGATTCGCCGCGAAACACAGCGTAGCTGTACGCTGAAAATCGATCCGCGCCGATAGGAATGTGATATGGGCTATGCAACCCTCACGGTTCTCAGCGAGCAGACGTGAAGGATAGACGACACCTTTTGGGAGAAGTGACGATGATATTGGTAACAGGTGGCGCCGGCTTCATAGGCAGCGCCATAGTATGGGGCCTCAATCAGAGTGGCCGTGACGATATCGTAGTCGTCGATCATCTTGGCCTTGGCGATAAGTGGAAAAACCTCGCCCGCCAGCACATTGACTACGTCGTGCCCAAAGAGATCTTCCCGACCTGGCTGAGGGAGAACTCCAAATCCATCGAGGCCGTGTTTCACCTCGGCGCCTGCTCGGCCACGACCGAACGTGATGCCGATTACCTGATGAATAACAACGTTCTATTCACGAAAGATCTCTGGGACTACTGCGCCCAGCATTCCATACCCTTTCTTTATGCCTCCTCAGCCGCAACCTACGGGGCGGAAGAGGAAAACTTCAGCGATGAGCATCCGAATATTTCGAGCCTTGTACCGATTAATAAGTACGGCTGGAGTAAACAGCTCTTCGACACCTGGGCTATCAAACAAAAGAAGGCTCCGCCGGCTTGGTTTGGTTTCAAATTTTTCAATGTCTACGGACCCCAGGAATACCACAAAGGCGCGCAGGCAAGCGTGGTCTATCATGCTTTCCCTCAGGTGCGTGACAAGGGCCAGTTGCGCCTCTTCAAGTCCTATCGCCAGGCCGTCGCTCACGGTGAGCAGCAGCGTGACTTCGTTTATGTGAAAGATATCGTGCGCATCATGCTGCACTTTTGGAAGAACGCGAAGAATATCCAGTCAGGCCTCTATAACCTCGGTACTGGACAGGCCCGGAGCTTTAAGGACCTTGGCGAAGCGGTCTTCGCGGCGATGGGCAAATCGCCTCGTTTCGATTGGATTGAAATGCCTGATTCCCTGAAGAATCAGTATCAGTACTTCACCGAAGCCAATCTTGAAAAGCTGCGTAATGCAGGGGGTTACACGGCAGATTTTCATAGCCTGGAAGAAGGAGTCGCAGATTACGTGCGTAATTATCTTACGCAGGATCAGCCTTTTCTGTCCTAAAGGCCGCCATTCCTTCTTTGAACAGACCGATTATCGATCTTCTTTTTAGAGGGATTTGCGCGAATTCATGGTATACCTGAAGAAGTTCTGTGAGCAAATCAGGCCCGTTATAGTAAAATTGAGTTAAGAAGCAGTTTGTTCGAACTCATTTATCGGGTCCTCATTTACACTGAATAACTTATTCAATTATCGATATTCTCTCGGCCGTTATACTGAAGGGGTTACTATGGAAGCGATGGTTCGCGATGGTTTGCGTTGGCTCGAAGGTATCGAAGACGGCACCTTGGGAACGGGCGATCTTTATAATCTTTCTCAAAAAATGGATCCGGTTCTCATCCATCTCATCATCAAATACCTGCGCAAAAAATACCCAAGTATCAAACCCGAAGCTGCCGCCGTCATGGCTCGGTTGGTTGATCTCACCAGCAACTATCCAGAAATCGTCAAACACATGAAGGAAGCCGAGAGCGATCCCGTATCCGAGTGGTTTGCCGATACGTATAATTTCGGGGAATTTTATTCGAAGCCTCAGGAAATGCTCGAACTCATCGTCGAGAAACTTGAGAGCTAAGCCCAGTCTGTCGGCTTCCGCTAGTGTTCCTGTCGGAGGAACACTAGATTCAGCGCCATCCTTAGGCCTTCGATCAAGCCTCAGCGGCCTTCTGGCCTTCGACTTTGAAAGCCTTCTGCAAATGCGCCGGTAGATCTTTCTTCATATCGACACCTACGACGGTCGATACACCACCCTCTTGCATCGTCACACCATAGAGTTGATCCAAGACTTCCATCGTCCGACGGTTGTGCGTGATCACGATGAACTGGAAACGATCCGAAAGCGCGTCCAATACCAGGTTGTAGCGGCCGACGTTGGCTTCATCGAGCGGCGCATCAACCTCATCAAGGAAACAGAAAGGGGTCGGCTTGGTCTTGAGCAAGGCGAAGATGAGCGAGATCGCTGTAAGGGCTTTCTCGCCACCGGAATAGAGGTTCATACTTCGAGGCTTTTTACCCGGCATCCGCACCATGATCTCAACACCCGCCGTCATCGCATCTTCACTCGTAAGCTCAAGACGCGCCTCACCGGTCGGGAAGAGAATGGGGAAGAGCTCCATGAAGTTCTGATTGACGATCGCAAAGGTCGTGAGGAATTTGTCCTTCGACGTTTCCATGATCTCCTCGATCGCCTCTTCCAGGAGAAGAATACTGCCGAGAACCTCTTCTTTTTGGGCCTGAATAAACTCGTTTCGCCCCGATATCTTCTCGTACTGCTCGACCGCGACCATATTGATCGCGCCCATGCCTTCGAGGCTGGTACGAAATTTGTTGAGTTCGCGCGTGGTCCTATCCGCATCAAAATCAGGATCATCCACGTGGGGATGACTCATGAGATCGACCTGATATTTTTCCTGAGCCTGATCCAGAAGACTGCGACTCACCGTTTTAAGGCGTTCGAGTTCGACGGTCTTCTTCGATTTTTGGCGTTGAATTTCCATCTGCTGATCGCGCGCTTCTTTGAGGCGACCTTCCACCAAGCGCAGCTCCTCAAAGACTCCGGTGCTGTGTTCACGACGAACCGCCAAAGCCTCTTCCAGCTCCTCGCGGCGAAGGATGTAGACTTCGATTTCCTGCGTACCCTGAATCTGGGTCGTTTCCGCGGTGGATATCTCAAGTTCGATGCGACTGCGTTCTTCGTAGCGTTTAGCGAGGTTGGCCTGTAGACGCGTCATTTGACTGAGCGTTTGCTCCAGACTCTCCTGAGTCCCTTGCGAGCGCATCTCAACCTTAGCCAGTTCAAGCTGCCGAGCCTGATGCACACGCATCACTTCATCGCGACGTTCCCCAATGCTGGAGGATTCATCCTGCAGACTTTCGAGTTCGCCCTGCTGAACTTCTTTTTCTGATCCGAGGGAAATACGGGTCTCACCCAAGGTCTCAAGTTCCCGCATCAGCTCGCGTTCGCGCTGATCGAGTTCGGTAATCTTTTGTTCGTTTTGGAATCGTTGCTCATTAAAATGCTGAAGCTGGTTCGTATGCTGCTGCATCGCACTCATGGCCGCGAGAGTCTCTTTGTTTTGCAGACTCAGGCGATCGGCGATCTCACGAAGACGCGCCGACTCTTCCGTCTGGGCGATGTCCGCGAGATCCATATCCGTCTGAACCATCTCCAAGAGGCCTTCGCTTTCGGCCAGTTGAATCGTCAGGTGTTCGATATCGCTCTTTCGGCTCAAGCTGCCTTTGCTGGCCGAACTATGAATAAGGATGTCATCGCGCGAGCTGATCAGGAGACCTTGCGCTGTGAAGAGCACAGTTCCCAGAGGAAGACCCTGCAGCACGTCGTCACTGACAGTTGACGAGGCGATGTAGTAGAGACGGCTCAAGAGGTCTTGGACCCATGCAGGGGCATCCGCGGAAAGCTTGAGGACTTCCAGACAGGAGATCGCCTGAAAGCGCTGGGCCCAGGCTTTGACTTCGCTACGCCCTGAGTCCTGCCAGAGGCTCGCCACCGATAAAGGAATGGATCCGATTTGTTCTTCTTGAATCAATGCGGCGAGTTCGTTTAGTTCCTGGCTGCCTTTGACGACGATGCGATCGGTCCATTTTTCAAGGCTCTGCACCGCACGCGGCGCCCAGTCCTGAATACTGTCTTCGAAGGCGACAAAGTCGGTCAGGGTACCCAGAATAAGATCATGGGTTTGAGGATATTTTTGCGAGAGGCGCTTCATACCCGAAGCGACATCTTCACTGCTGAATTCGAGTTCTTCCAGACTCTTGAGTCGGGCTCGCGCGGTGAAGTAGGTTTCTTTATGCTGATCACGAAGTTTGGATGCTTCCCGCATCCACTGTTCACGGCGTTGAATGCTGAGTTCGAGGTCCTGCTTGGTCTGCAGCTCGTTATCGAGGCCGGACTGAAGATCATTGAGCACCGCACGGGCCGTCTCAACTTTCTCTTCGAGACCTTTGGCATTGTTATCCAGAGACTCTTTGCGTTCGCTGTAGGTTTGAAACTCGATGAGCAAACGTTTGCGGTCGCGTTCGATACTTTCGCAGCGAAGACGGTTGCTTTCGAGAAGATGTTCCAGGTTGCGAACCTCGTCTTCGAGATCCTGGCTTCGGTTTTGAAAGACCTGAGCCGCTTCTTCAACCTGGTCCACTTCATCCTGGAAGCTCTCGACCAGATCCTTCAAGCGCTCAAGTTCACCCGTCAAACGATCGTAATCCGTGGATTTCGTCTCGACCGACTGCTCTAGGGTCTTGAGGTTTTCCTGCTCTTCGGCGATCTGCCCGTCAAGTTCAAGCATACGGCGTTGGCCGTTTTCAAGAGTCTTTAAGGCACTGGTGATAAAGGATTCCGCGCGTACGATCTGCTCACGGAGGTGAGAGATTTCTTCACGTACCTGTTCAAGTTCGGGATCGGATTCAGCCAGAGTGGACTGGAGTTCCTCGACCCGTGCTTCCATGATGCTCAAATCCGTAACGGCTTTGATCTCGCTGTCCGAATCCGTATCTAGCTGGCCGGCGACGTCGAGGAGCTTGCTTGAGAAGTGTCTGAAGTTATGCGAAAGGAGTTTAAGCTCCTGCTCTTTCAAACGGCCACTCACCTGTTTCCAGGCTTCGACCTTTTCCACCTGCTCTTTCAAAGCATCGAGCTGGGCCACGAGCTCGCGCAAAAGATCGTCGATACGCTTCAGGTTTTCCTGAGTATTCTCGAGCTTCTTTTGGGCTGCCTGTTGCCGGGACTTAAAGATCAGCGTACCTGCGGCTTCTTCGAGAATTTCCCGAACATCCTCTGGCTTCGCATTCAAAATACGATCGACCTGACCCTGTTGAATCATGGAATAACTACGGCCGCCCAAACCAGTCGTCGCAAAAAAGCTGACGATGTCTTTGAGCCGGCAGGGTTTTTTGTTGATCAGGTACTCGCGTTCCCCATCGATATAGAGACGACGGGTCAAGGCGATCTCGGCTTCATGACGATACTCAGGCGGGCAGAACGAGCTGCCCTCACGGTTATCAAAAACGAGCGTAACCTCGGCCATGCCAAGGGCTTTTCGTTTGTCAGAGCCGGCGAAAATAATATCGGTCGCGACTTCACCGCGAAGGTATTTTGCGTTCTGTTCACCCATGACCCATCGAACCGCATCAATGACGTTCGATTTGCCCGAACCGTTCGGTCCGACAATTCCAGTGATACCTTCGTCAAAGTTCAGAGTGACTTTGTCAGCGAAGGATTTAAATCCTGAAACGATGAGCTTTTTCAGATGCATCGCAAAACTTCCTCAAGTGACAGACGCCAAAAAATTTAAATCGTCATAGTCCCCTCGGAGAGCGGGATCCACGAACTATTCAATGCGAGTGGGCGTTTGGTCTTTGATACTAATACTTGGGCGAGCATCAAACAAGTAAAGGACGTTGCCATAGAAAGAAGACGTTAAAACCTTGCCAGTCGCGGGTATCACGGCCAGTTGATAGTATGACGCGTTGAAATCTGCTGAGTCCGCACTTGATGGAACGACATGCTCAACGTCCGCGCCATCCAAAAGCTTGCGAGTCACGGAATAAAAGGGCGCACTCGCGAAGTAGATCAAATCCCGGAAGGAGTTCACGAGGAGCGTGGGTTGGCCATCAAGCGTTGCGAGCTCGAAGTCGCCTGGATAACGGCCGCGGTTGTCCCGATCGATCGCATAACCGTAGACGCGGTTGACGGAAAAGATCTGCTCGAAGGTTGACGTGTTGGAAGTCGCCAGAGCAGATTCATTAACGAGGAGGCGCAGAACGTTGTTACTTTCTGAACCGTAATCGCCGCGTTGCGAGAGATAGAAAATATTCGCGCTATTTTCGAGACCGATTTTCGCTTCCCAGAAGTTGGTGCGATAGCGGTGGAAGTTCGGTTGAACGATCTGCTCAGTCGCGGATACCTGGCCGTCAGCTTCGGCAAGGCTGAAAGAGACGTAGTGAAGCTCGGAGTTGCTGATGGTGGGCTTCGTGAACGATCCGGATTCGATGTAACGAAAGGTCGAATAAGCAGGATAGATCAGATCGTGAGTCGTTGAAGCCGCTTCTTCGTCCGTCACGGGATAGACGAACATATGGAAAGGGTTGGAGGCCGCATAACGGCGACGCGATGAAGGTGTGTTTTCAAATTGGTCGGGCACACCATTGCTACCCGGCACAAGGCCGGTCGCTCCGTCCACACCATCTTTGGTGGGATCGTAGGTCTGACTGTCTTCGAGTGTTTCGTCGGCATAATCCTGGCTGTTCATGTCGGTGGAGAAACCGAAGAGATAGGTCTTGCCCGCTCCCTCATGGAAGTACAGAGCGCGACGATCGTAACCATACGAACGCACGAGATCGAGCGTCATCGCAGCGCCCGCGGCATTGCGCGGATTCTTGCCCATGTAGAGGAAACCGCCTACGCAGCTCACGGCGAAGTAAGGTTGGGTCGGAGCGATGATTGCATTGAGAGGCAAGCAGTTGACGTCGGCATTGGCCAGCATCACTGGATTTGCTTCATCCGCCAAATCCCAGATCTCAACCTTGCCCGCGGCTTTGGCTTCAGGATCCGCATAGGTTGCGATCATGAGCTTTTGCGTCTTGCTCACATAGAGCGAACGGCCCATGCGGGGCGCTGGAATTGCCTTGAGCTTCTGATGGCCGACGGCCGCTTCAGGATCAATAATGAGAATCGAGCCCTTATCGTAGCGGCGCTCGTAATCTGAGTTCAAAACATAAAAATATTTTTCGTTGGGTGAGGTGACGACATCCACGGCACCGGCGAGACGATCGCCTAAAGCGGGGAGTTTCTCTTCAACTTTGCAAGAAAGTGCACTCACGAATATTAAAGAACAAAGACCTAACATCTTCGACCAGTTCTTACCCATCATCGTCCAAATACTCCCTGAGAGTGCGGCAAAGTCATAGCCAATATTTGGCATGGCTGACCTTTTCCGACTCTGATAAATTCTCCTTGTGACCGAGTCACGAGCTTAGTTATAACCACTGCTGGGCTTGGCGTCCAATCTAAGATACAAGCTTATAATCTACGGACAAACATCTTTGGATGAGAAAGGGGCGCCTCATGGCTTCCGTCAATAAAGTTATTCTGATAGGTAAACTTGGCCGTGATCCAGAGATGCGCCACACTCCAAGTGGAGCTGCTGTTTGTACGCTTAACCTCGCGACAACAGAGACATGGAGCGACAACGGCAACAAACAAGAACGCACTGAATGGCATCGCGTCATCGTGTGGGGCAAGCAAGCCGAGAACTGCGCAAAGTATTTGGCAAAAGGACGCGCCGCCTTTATCGAAGGTCGTCTTCAGACTCGTAGCTGGGATGACAAAGACGGTCAAAAACGCTACTCGACAGAAATCGTAGCGCAAACCGTTCAATTCCTGGGTGGCAACACCGGTGCGACACGCGAAGATGGCAATGGTCTAAACAACTTCACACCACCGCCTTCTGAGCCGAATTCGGATAGCGTTTTCGGTAGTCACAATTCGTCAAGTTTGGATGACATTCCATTTTGATGGATGTCTTTGATTATGAACGAACGAAAAAAACCCGCTGCACGACAGCGGGTTTTTTTGTAGTCGCTTCTAGAGGCCGCCGGTATGGTGGTAGATCAAGCCGAGCGATTATAAGCAAGGATGCAGGATTATGTCAGCTTCACTTTCAGAGTCATCCGCACCCAATAAACCTCGCGAAAGCTTTGTCTATTGGCATCCCTTTATCTATAAATTAGCGATGCGAATCCTCTATTTATTCAATTACCGCGATCGATATAAGGCCGTGGCGGATCTGATCCCGGACTATTGTTCCGTCATGGAGCTCTGCGCCGGCGACGGCGAACTCTTTCATAAGCACCTTCGGATGAAGGCCGGGATTCGATACATGGGCTACGATCGAAATCGAGGATTTGTCACGAGTTGCCTCAAAAAGAACATACCTATGACTCAATTTGATATTACGATTGACCCGATCGAAACCCGCGCTGATTTTGTCATACTCCAAGCCAGTCTTTATCAGTTCATGCCGGACCACGAACACATCATCAAAAAAATGCTGGCTCAGACCGATCGACTTTGCATCATCGCCGAACCTATTCGTAATTTAAAAGACTCCAAAATTAAGCTGGTTTCTAGACTAGCCTCCTGGGCCGATCGCTCCAGTGAGGCCGCCATGAAAAAAGGGTTCGACGAAGCCAGTGCGGATCATTTTTTCAAGGACCGCTTCGGCCTCAATCTCGAGCACTCTATGGTCTGCGCCGGGGGACTGGAAAAAATCTTCGTTTTAAATCCGCGTCCAAAATCGAAATAACAAATTTGCGAAAAAAAAGGCTGCCATGGAATAATCCAGGCAGCCTTCGTATTTTCATCATGAAATCAGAACCGAACCCCAATTGCACCGTGCAGCCCGAGAAGGTTTTCAAACCCTTGATCCGTCCCAAGAAGCGTCATGTTCCGGATATAGACTTTCACGAAGAAGAGTTTACCAAAGTGAAACTTCTGTCCGATACCAAGGTTCAAAAGCACGTTGCCTTCATTCTTGGCCTTCGGACGACCGCCCACTCCATAAGAATTCACTTGATCCGCTGTAGCCCCGATCTTGCTGTTGGCAGCCGCTGCTGCAACCGGATCGTTAGCTGGATCGAAATAAGTTCCGCGAGGGACGTTGCCGTTCTCAAGAACTTCGCGTTTGGGATAGAACTTCGAAGTCGCAAAACCAAGTCCGAGTTCAACGAAGAGATCGAAGTAGCTGGTCGCGCTTTTGAGAAAAAGCTGTTTTCCGTAAACCGGAGCCCAAACTACGTTGGCGATCACAACCTGCTGAATCTCACGAATCGGCACATAGGCTGGTCCATAGCGGGGAAAGCCATCGTTGTTTTTGTCGGCATCTGCAAGAAGACCTGGCTCACCGCAGGCTACGCCCACTTCATTGCTCGGATCGTAGTAGAAACTCTCGATACAGGTTCGCTCAGCCTTGTCGGAATTGCTTCCGACCGCACCGCTCAAACTGAATCCGAGGTTCTCAGAAAGGAAGTAAGTGGCCGAACCACCGAGGAGCAAGGTGTTGACGTAAGATTGGTTCATGATGACCCCAACATCCGGCAAACTGAGCTCGAAACGCTCTGATTTAGGGTAGAGCTTCCCCATCACGACTTCTTTACCTTCTGTGGCTTTCTTATAATCAGCGGCGCGGAGTGGCGACTGAGCGAGAGTACACAGTGAGACAACAAGCCACAAGAAATGCCGAGTCAAGCGCATGCAGGTAGTCCTTTCCCTTGGGCCTAGGCCTGAAGGGAGAGGAATGCAATCGACTCGCATTCCCATGGCTCACCTTCAGTTGATCAACGCCTTAAATGCCTGCTCAAGCTCCCCGATGCGCTTCGCACAACTGGTCTTAGCAAGCTCAAGCTCGTCGTGACGAGCTTTGGTTGGTAACTCTCGATTGACGGAGAAATAAAATTTAATCTTCGGTTCAGTTCCCGATGGACGCGCACTGACCTTAGAACCGTCACTTAGGATAAATTGTAGCACGTTAGAGCTTGGAAGAGGGATAGCCGTTGTGAGTTGAGTCGTAAGGTTCAACTCTTGGCCATTTTGCAAATCTCTTAACTTTTCTACTAGAGTTCCAGCTATTTCCCGAGGAGGATTGGCTCGGAGCGCATCCATAATGGTTGCAATTCGAGCAGCCCCGTCCATGCCGGGCATCGTGAAAGTCACCATCGATTCGAGATAAGCCCCGTGCCGCAGATAGATTTCATCGAGGACCTGGCTCAGCGTTTTGCCCTGCGATTTGTAATAGGCGACCATCTCCGCCGCGATGCAGCAGGCGCTGACCGCATCCTTATCCCGGACGAAGGAACCCGCTAGGAAGCCATAACTTTCCTCGCCCCCGCAGATGTACTGGCGGTAGGGAAGGTTCTTGCCTGTTTCGATATCTTCAATGAGTTGGCAGATCCATTTGAAGCCGGTGAGGGTCTCTTCGCAGGCAGCTCCATAGTGCTTCGCGATTTTTTCCTGCTGATCGGTCGTCACCACGGTCTTGATCACGAGAGGGTTCTTGGGCATGCGGCCCGCATCCTTGATGCCCGAGAGGTAGAAATCAATAAGCAGGGAACCGATCTGATTGCCGTTGAAGATCCGGTAATCGTCCCCCTCCCGCACGACAATCCCGATGCGGTCCGAGTCGGGATCGGTCCCGAGCACGAGGTCCGCCTTCAGCTTCTTGCCGAGGTTGATCGCCATCTCCATCGCTTCCGGTTCTTCCGGGTTCGGGAATTTCACAGTGGGGAAATCTGGGTTCGGCTCAGCCTGCTCCGGCACGACGACAACATCCTTAAAGCCAAAACGCTTCAAGGCTTCGGGAACGATTTTCCCGCCCGTTCCATGCAGCGGGGTGTAGACGATTTTGAAATTCTCGCGACCAATCTTCGGTCGCACGGAGAGCTTCAGGAGTTCGGCGAAGTAGGCTTCATCCAGCTCAACACCAACCTCTTCGATCAAACCCTTTTTCACGCCTTCGGCGAAGGCGATGAATTTGATGTCTTCGTAGTTCTTGATCTCGCCATAACGGGCAATGATCGCCTCATCATGCGGAGGAACGATCTGGCCGCCGGTTTCCCAGTAGACTTTGTAACCATTGTACTGAGACGGGTTGTGACTGGCCGTCACGCAGACTCCACCCTGGCACTTATAATGGCGAACCATATACGAAAGGATCGGCGTCGGACGCAGTTCCTTCGTGATATAGGCTTTGATGCCGTTTGCCGCCATGACCTCAGCTGTCGCCTCGGAAAACTCCCGCGAGAAACGCCGCGAATCGTAAGAGATCGCGATCGACTTGGAGGTATTGCCGAAGTGGCTATTGAGGTAGTCCGCAAAGGCCTGGGCGGCCTTGCGGATATTGTAGATATTCATACGGGCGGTGCCGGCACCGAGGATGCCGCGCAGACCTCCCGTTCCAAATTCAAGGTCACGGTAGAAGCGCTCGGCGAGCTCTTTATCATCCTTAGCCTCGAGGAGAGCGGAGATCTCTCCTCGGGTCTTTGCGTCGAATACCGGGGAAGTCGCCCAATAGCTGGCGAGTTTCTTAACTTGCTCTTCCAAGAAACACCTCACACTTGCATGAACTTTTTTTCGTTCGTCTCACACAAGTATAAAGCACCATTCCCGGCTTTCAGTCTATAGCTGGCCATCCTTGAAATTCTCGCAAGTCAGAATGAGCCACCTTAGTTGCCTGCGGATATGTAAGGAGAAACGCAATTCCAAGACCGTTTAATCGATAATCTCCGCAAAGTTTACGACCCGCGACCGGGAGGAAAACATCGAGACCGACCGTCGGCAAATTGATCAGGACGTTAGGCGATTTGAGCATGGGAATCCAAGCTCTCACCTGATCAACATCCCCAAAGAGCGAGGTGACGAGCGAAGCATCGGTGTCATTCGTTGCAGCTATTGCTTCTTCGACATCTTTGTAGCGATAGACCGAGAGATCCGGACACATCAAAACGTTGCTCTGATAGGAGCTGGCCTGGGTCATGTCTTCAAAGAAGTGAACGCCTGGGGTCACAAAGAAACCCGGTGTCCCCGTTGGGAAGCCTTTCCCCCAGACCCAGGTATCGCTCGCTTCCCGTTTAGCCATCGTCTGATAGCGCAGGAATTTATCCACGGCTTTCTGAGCATAGAGAGGTCCCAGATGAGGATTCTCTTTTTGATCGGTTGGACCGATACGAAGGGAACGCACCGCACGAATCATCTCTTCTTTGAACTCATTGATCATGCTGTCATGGATATAAGCCCGACTGGTCGAAGTGTTTAGCTGACCGGCATTTTTAATCACGCCATAAATCGTCTGACGAACAGCTTCTTTTACATTGGAATTCGGCGCCACGATCACCGCATTCTTACCGCCTGATTGCAGAAGCATCTCGCGGGTCAGGTTATTGGTCGGATCACGACGGATCGCATCACAGTGCTCGCGTGAACCTGAGTAGATCACAGCCTGGATGCGTTTATCTGTCAGCGACTTGGCAAAGTTCTGATAATTGCCAAAGACGATGTTGACGTTGCCTTTCGGCAGTTCCAACTTCTCGATGATGTAAGCAAAGACGATCCCCGAAATCACCGCATGCGACGAGGGCATGAGGATGAGCGAAGAACCTGCAATCAGAGCACCGGAGAGACATTGAACGAAGGTGGCAAGGGGCGTTGAGAAGGGGAGAAAGGCCATCGTGATGCCGCTCGGCTGGAGATCAAACTCCGTCCCCGGCCAGGCCAGCATCACCGGCCCGAGGAGGTACTGGCGAATGTTGTGTCTTTCCGCAAGGATGGCATCTAGCTGCTGCACCGAGGCCCTAAAGTCCGCTTCGGCTTCCCATCGAGCTTTGCCCGCCTCGATACAAAGCGCCTCGATCACGATCGATTCATAGTCGGTTATTTGCTGACGAAGGCGCACCAACGAGTCGATACGTTCATCCAAAGTACTTTTAACAATCATTTTCTGAGCTTGGTCGGCACTCTCGATTCCCGCATCTATGATCTTACGGCTCAGCAAAACGCGACCTATCGGTTCGCCTCGCGACGGATTGAAGGATCCCTGCAAAGCTTCCGCCTTGGGATCGTTCATCCATTCACCACCAATAAAATGTCCGGGAAATTCGAGAGGAAACTTACGTGCATGTATGGCCGCTGAAAAAGCCTCGATACCCATAGAGCCCCCTTAGAGTTAAACAGAGAAGAGCCACAGCAATTTTTCGGAGTTAGAGGCAAAAAGCCTTAACTCTCTCTATCTTACTGCGTCATATCTCTGAAGTCTAAGGTAATTTTAGCGTACACTTGCTGACGAATAGCGGCGATTACTTGCCCACGCAGAATTCATGAAAGACTTTATCGAGAATATCTTCGACATCAACGACACCGAGGATACCGCCCAGAGACCGAGTCGCGTTTTGCAGTTCAAAAGCCAACATCTCATCATAGGCGCCTTCTTTTACGCCGACGAAAAATTTGTCCAGATCCGCTTTCGCTTCCTGGATCGCCTGATGGTGCCGGGCCGAACTCACAAAGGGCTGATCGTTCAACTGTCCGATATAACCGTCGACGCGTTTGACCAGTTCCGCTTCCAGTTGATCGAGACCATGATCCTTGAGACAGGAAATGCCTACATAACCGGTCCGAACTTTGGCTTTCGCCAAATCAGCCTTGGTCTGTATGCGGAGGCACTTTTTTTGGCCAATTTTCTGAGCGATATTTTCCACTTCGGCATAAGCCTCGGCCGAAGCATCCATGCCCACCAGGAGGAGAACAAGATCAGCCTGCTCGGCGAGCTGCAGGGCTTTGGTCACGCCCTGACGTTCAATCGAGTCTTCGGTCTCACGAACACCGGCAGTGTCGATGAGACGAATGAGCCGCCCTCGAATGCGGCAAGGTTCTTCCAGATAATCCCGCGTTGTACCCGCCTGCTCACTCACGATCGCACGATCGTGGCCCAGCAAGGTATTCATCAGAGTCGACTTACCCATATTTGGCTGACCGATGATGGCCACCATCAGACCCTGGGCCGCGACCCGACCCGATTCGTAACTCGCCTCAAGCTTTTGCAGCTGAGCGGCGACGCCACGAACTTTATGAACAACGGTTTCCAGCGCCACATCCTGCGTATCGCCTTCATCCGGAAAATCGATACGAGCGGCAAGGAAGGCGAGGGTTCCGATCAAACGGGACCTAAGCTCTTCAATAGTCTCTGAAAATCGTCCGGTCGCCAGTTGACGAGCCGCGATCCATTGTTGGTGGGTACTGGCCTCAACTAGCTGCTTCACGCCCTCAGCCGAGCTTAAATCCATCTTGCCGTTGAGAAAGGCGCGACGGGTGTATTCCCCTGGTTCCGCCTGGCGAAAGCCATTGGCAAAGAGGGTCTGGAGAATTCTTTGAACGATGTAAGGACCGCCATGGCAGAAGAGTTCGGCGGAGTCTTCCCCGGTAAAGGAGTGAGGACCGACAAAGACCGCGACCATCAGTTCATCGATGAGATCACCGGTCGCAGGATCATTAAAGCGAGCCATCGCCATCATGCGGGCGACCGGATGCGATCGTCTCTCAAGCATGGGCTCAAGCAGCTCAATCGATCCCGCTCCGCTGAGGCGGATCACCGCAATCGCAGCCGCCCCAGGCGCTGTAGACAAAGCAGCTATCGGTTCCGCCATAACGGAAAACCCGGCGGAAGCCGGGCTATAGGAATCAGACAGATTGTGTTTGCGCTTATCCTTCATCGCCTAGCTCTATCGCCTCTTCGCCTTTTTTGCGAATCGGCAGAATCATCAATTTACGATTAGGGCCCGTGCCGATCGACTTGGTGTAGACTCGCTCATCTTTATCCAAAGCCATGTGAATAATTTTGCGATCGTAGGAACTTTTGTAGTTCAAGACGACGGGGCGCTTATTCTCATGAACTTTTTCTGACAAATCTTTAGCCAGTTCCACCAGGTCTGTTTCACGACGGCGGCGAACACCTTGCACGTCAATGAAGATACGGAAAGGCAATTCACGCTTCAAATGCCTTGGTTTCTTGCGCAGAATATGTTCGAGCGCTTCAGCGAGTTTGCTGTTTTTCAGCATCTGGCCTGCGAGATAATCATCATCGCAGTCCAGAATCAGACGGCCATCATCAAGTTCAGCCGTTACATCGATCTTGCGACCGGCAATGTAGCTGCAGATTTCCTGGCAGAATTTGCGCAAATCATTTTTCAAAGCATCGATCTCTTGCGGCGACAGCTCTTCTTGTTCCTGATCATCCGCCATGTAGTCGATGCTGGCAGTCGCAGCTTTTTTCCAGGCGGCGATTTCGACTTTCTTCGTCAGGAAGGAGAAGAGGCCGGTGCCGCCTTGCGAGACCAAACGATAATCAAGGTGTTCTTGTTCGATTTCGAGCTGACGAGCTGCTTCCGTGATTGCGCCGTCGAGTGTTTTGGCGGTCACGCGAATTTCATGAGTCTGGCTCTGCATTAAATTCTCCTATTCGTGTTCTCAAACCAAAGCGGATGCAGGCTAGGGGCCCACAAGGACTTCAGTCGTCCTTGAGTGCGAGCCGGTAATTCAACCAACGCTGTTGAGCGATGGAGACTATGGTATTGGTCATCATGTAAAGGACCATACCTGCCGGGAGCGACAGCATCATCAAAGAAAAGATTATTGGCATAAAGAGCATTATCTTTTCTTGATTTTTATCCATACCAGGGTTGGGAGTCAATTTTTGTTGCAAAAACATGCCGATACCCAGGAGTATTGGCGTGACATAATACGGGTCTTTCGACGACAAATCGATGAGCCAACCGTAGAAAGGAGCATGCCTCAATTCGATTGCCTGCGACAAAACGTTATAGAAGGCGATGAACACTGGAACCTGCGGCAGGATTGGGAGACAGCCTTTAAACGGGTTCACTTTATTCTGGGACATGAAGGCCATGAGTTCGCGCTGCTGACGAGCAGGGTCGTCTTTTAGACGCTCGCGAAGGGCGTTCATTTGCGGCTGAAGTTTTTGCATGCGTTTGGTCGAAATCGCCGCAGCACGTGTGAGAGGAAAGAAGAGAAGTTTCAGAACGAGGGTGACGATGATGATCGCCAGACCCCAGTTTTGAACCTGTTGATGAACACCTTTGAGTGCGACGAGAAGGGGATGGGCAAAGAAGGAGAACCAACCAAGCTTAATCGCAGATTTCAAATCAGGACCGAAGGCTTCGAGTACGTCCACCTGTTTTGGTCCGAAATAACCAGAAAGCTTCATCGTAGCTGTTGCACCGGGAGCAACCATGCCGAGCTTCTGAGAAATCAAAGAAGCGATCTCGCAACTCGTCTCGCTCGATTCGCCGTCGCGCTGAACAAGATAGTCAGCCGTCTGATTCTGAGCCCAGAGCAAGCCCAGGAAGTAATGTTTATCAAAGCCGACGTAATCGACTTTTTCATTTTTCAGATTGGCAGCAGGCTCAGCGCCGGCTTCACAAACCTTCTTCAAGGCCACGTCGTGACGCTTGCCTTCGAGACCGTAAAGAACGCCAACGTCAGCCGGCGATGAGGGCGCGAAGAAATTGCCGGAAGTCTGGGGAATGTTGAGATGAGACTTCACCAGAGTATTGGCGTTTAGATCCTGCTCTTTGTCGCTGATGTTTTTGAATCCGACATCGACCTTGAATCCGTAACCGTCGGTTGGGATGTTATAGGTCTGCGTGATTTCCCAGCTGCCGTCGACGCGAGTGAAGGCGATGTTGTTGCCTTCGCGCTTCGCTGTGTAACCGGTTTTCGTCGCCCGGTCATCAGCTCGGGTTGTGCCTTGAACCAGCAACTCGGCATCGAGAAGATTGACCGGCTCAGCTTCGCCCTTGTGAGCGGCGTATTCCTTCAAGCGAACTTCAGTGATGCTCGCTTTGGATTGGTCGAAATGAATGATGGTTTGCGCAGTGTCGAACGTAAGGTCGCTCGTGCTGAGCGCGCTGACGGTCGGCGTTGAGATGGTGTCTGGAGAAACAGGGGCGGCTGGGGGATTTGTGGCTCCGGTCATCGCCACGGGTTGTGGATCATTCGATGTTGTCGGCGTTTTGCCATCGACCGGCGCCAGTTCTGACGTCTGTTTGCCGTTCATGTAGTAATCGGGGTATTTGTTTTGCAAATGGTACATGTAGCCCATTACAAAAAGAAAACACACGATCGTAGCTGTTATCGATTTTTTGTCCCAATTCATGGTAGATCAACGCCTCCAGGGTGCCAGGGATTGCAGCGCAAAATTCGCAAGGTAGTTTTTGAAATCGCTTTAGGGAGAGAATAGGTTTCCAAACAACCCACAGCGTAGCGAGAGCAGCTCGGATAGAAGCGACAGCGCGGACCTAGCAAAGGTGCCAGGCATATTTGATAGAGTCTGATAAGGCCGATAAGTAGGCGACCAATCATTCGTGTCCGTCCTGGCTTCAATCGAATTAACCAGATGTACTTACGGATTGAGCCAATGCACGAGCCGCATCTTTTTCAAGACGCTGCCTCACCTTGCTCAAAGCCATAGTTAAAGCCTGGCCTAAGGCCTCATAACTAGCGTCCACGGCTTGTCCGCGAGCGATAACGACGAGATCCATACCTAAAGGTCGGTCGGGAAGAGTACGAAAAAGTTCGCGAAGGCGCCTGCGCACACGATTCCGTGTAACGGCACCTCCGACTTTCTTAGAGACGATAAATCCGATTCTTGACGCAGGCCCACTGCTGCGGCGACCGATCATAACCAGATAAGGGGTTACGATCTTCGTGCCGTTGTCCATGGTTCGTGTGAATTCAGGTCTCCTACGCAGCCTGAGCTGCTTAGGAAACGCGAACAACGATGGGACCTCGGAAGGAGGATTCATAGACTTTTAAAAATTACTTTTGGTAGATGACTGGAACAAGACGCTTACGGCCTTTAGCGCGGCGACGAGCCAACACGTTACGTCCACCTGGGCTCGACATGCGAGCGCGGAAGCCGTGGTTACGTTTGCGTTTTAGATTACTCGGTTGAAAAGTACGTTTTGACATTGTTTTCTCCTCAAGTCTCGGCCCAACTGAGATCAAGTTGCTATGTATCAAAGAACGACTGCACTGTAGCAGGCGCTCATAGTTGGGTCAGGCGGAGGAATCTACCAGAACACATAGTGCCTTGCAAGAAATCTAGGAGAACCCCGATAAGAACCTTATACCTCACGTCAGAATTAAGTAGACATACGTCAATTAGTTTACTAAAAGCTGCTTTATTAGAGTTCAAGGAAATATCTATGCAGCGGCTCGCCGTCATCTTCGCAGTTTTTGTGCAGTTTATATTGGCGTCTACCCAAGGCTTCAGCGCCTCGAGTAGCCTGGCTTTGAACCCAGTTCGCGTCTTCGCCGATCGTGAGAGCCGTATCCACGTCACCTACCAAAAAGAATGCGGCGCCAGCTTCGCCGGCTTTATGCTCCGAACCGATGAAAAGAAAGTATTATATGTAGGCGTGACAACTGAGCGCGCCAATGCCCGCTGCATGGACCTTCCTGGCCTCGAAGAACTGGTTATTCCCCGGCTTGTTGCTTCCGATTTCGCAGCGGTTTTCTCCCTGACCCCCAGCAACGAACCCAACTTCCTCAAGCTTTCACCGATCCAAAATTTCAATCAAGTCCAGGACGAGGACGGTTATCGCTTTGAAGCGTCCTATACCTCGCAGTGCGGCACGGCCCTAGGGATGAACATGTTTCCCAAGGCGAACGGCTACGAGGTCGCTATCGTCGAAGGGCGCTACGGTAAATTCGAAAACTGTAACCGCTCCACCAAGATCGTCAAGTATCCCCATATCAACTTCAGCCACGCGCCACTCCGCGCTTTGACCAATTTCGCCGAAGACACGGCGCCCCCACGCTACACTTTGCACCGGGGTCAGACTCGTCTCTTCGCGATGGGTGACTCGCACAAAGCCTATTACCTGAGACGCTGCGATGAAGCGCCGATCGGCCTCGTTCGCGCCCAAACCTCCAAAGGCCTCCAGATCTCGATGCTTTTGGCTCGCTATAACGATGTCCAATGTCCTGAAGGCGCTCCGAAGTTGATCTGGACCCCATGGGCGGAAAAACTTCAGGACAAAGATCCCATCGCCTTCGAAGGCGAAAAGCGTTCGCAGCAACTCCTGATCAAACGACCGAGCAGCTATGATCTCACGCACGACACCCTCAGTATCGTGACCACAGCATCTTGCCAAAACGACATTGGAATTGTATCGCGCAGCACGCGGGACGGTTACGCTGTGGGCATTCTCCACATTCAATCCAGCAGCCCGTGCAATTCGTCTCTGAAAGAGGTAACTTATAGTTACAACTGGAGCTTCGACGAGTCTGTGAAACGTGATGTCAAACCCCTGCAACTCGTCGGCATCTAGAGAAAAGGATCTTCTTTGCGTTGCCGCATTATTCTCGATCAGCAGGCCCTTCGACACAACTTCGCCACGTTCCAGAAACTCTCAGCGCCATCCATCGCCATACCCATCGTGAAGTCCAATGCCTATGGCCACGGACTCAAAGAAACCTATACCGCTCTCAAAAGCGTAAATCCTGACTGGTTCGGCGTCAATTACCTAACCGAAGCGCAGGAGCTCCGAAGCCTGGGTTTCACCGGACGAATCCTCGTTGTGGGACCCCTAGCGGCTTCGCAAGTGGCGCGCGCCGCCGAGCTCGATCTTGATATCTTCCTGGTCGAACCCCTGATGCTTCAGGAATGGTTTAAGCTCGCGAAGAAACCGCGGGCTCACCTCAAAATCGATACCGGCATGTCAAGACAGGGCTTTCTCCCTGAAGAACTTCCAGCCCTGATGCCCGAGCTTAGTAAAAACAAGGATCGCCTCGTCGGTCTTTGCAGTCATTTCTCCAACGTCGAAGACGTGCTCGATCAATCCTACGCTCTTCAGCAATTGGCACGCTTCGATAAAGTTGCGGCTGAAATGAAGGCGGAAGGCTTTGAACTGATGCCTCACATCGCGGCCAGTTCATCGACCTTGATTATGCCCAAAGCCCGTTTCGCCATTACCCGCATCGGCATTTCCCTCTATGGAATGTGGCCTTCGCGCACCAACCAACTCTCGTTCCTGCAAAGCCAGGGCGAGCGCATCGAACTCAAACCCGTTATGAAATGGGTCACCGAAGTCGCCATTGTGAAAACGGTCAACGCCGGGCAGTTTATTGGCTACGGCTGTACCTACAAGGCCCTTCGGGCGATGCGGATTGCGGTTCTCCCCGTTGGCTATTACGAAGGTTATCCCCGTCTTGCCAGCAACCGGGGCTATGTCTTGATCCAGGGCGAACAATGCCCGATCGTAGGCCGGATTTGCATGAACATGATGATGATCGACATCACGCATCTCTCACAGGTTGAAGTGGGAATGCAGGTCACTCTCATCGGCCGCGACGGCAGCGAGACGATCGAAGCCAGCACGATCGGCGATTGGGCTGAGACGATTCATTACGAAATCGTGACTCAATTGAATTCCGCCATCCCCAAAGAATTGAGTTGAACATGAAGCTCTGTCAGCTTGAGTTTTATAGCCGAAATGTAAATGCGAGTTTGAAATTTGCGGGAGAAATTTTAGGCTGGAAGCAGGTGCCGGTGGCCATTCAGGATCAGGTGGTGATCATGGTTGCCGATGACAGCCCTTACGGAATCAGCATCCGCTCGAAAATCAAAAGCGAAGCGGCCGGGTCAGAACCAGCTGCTTCGCCTTCCGTACTTGCGTATTTTGAATCGAGCGAGAAACTGAGCCTGCTCAGAGAACGATGCCTTATCCATGGAGGCGTCATCATTCAGGAGCCTTTGCCTGTGACAGGCTACGGTACGGTGATGGTTGTCGAAGATCAGGGTGGCCTGCGCTACGGTCTCTACGAAGCCCGTTTTGAAGGACCTCGCCGCACCGTGACTTGAGCCCCAGAATCACGCGTGAACCAAACGTCCGTCCGCACCAACCGAAACTTGCTCAGTCACACGTCCGCCTTCGAAGAGGGCCGGATTCGGCACTTTCCATTGGCGATCGATAAAGAGTTGGGCAACCGCACCCCGAATACGACGATTTTCCGAAGTATCGTCGGCGAGGAAGTGAATGAGTCTGTCTTTCACTTCGTCGGTATTTTGCGCGATCAGCACTTCAGCCGCTGCATAACGAACGCGTTCGTCCGAGTCGACCAGGAAGTGAGCGATCTGCGGGATGAGATCATGGATTTGGTAGTCGCGAAGGTAGCAAAGAATATCGTAGTTTTTATCGACTTCGTGCTGCGTGAAGGACACTTCACCGTAGTTCAAGGCCGCTTTCAAACAATCGACAACCACTTGATCCTGACCAAGCTCGTAAAGGGCTTTGATCGGCCACGCAATGCGGCTGGTTTTTTGGAGCCAGTCTTTGATGAAAGGAATCGCTGAGTCGCCGTAGCGAACGATGCCTTTCAGGGCCAATTCTTTTTCACGGGTATCGTTAATACCGTGTTCAAGACTGTATTCGAAGCGTGGCAAAAGAGCCGGCACTGCATCTCCAACGCTATCGATTGACTTGGCTAAATATTCCAACGACGCCCATCGATCATCTTTGATCGCCTTAGCGTTGGTAACCATCTTCGCCGCGCTTGCGATGCGTTTAACCTTACGGCCATCTAAGTACTCTTTTACACTTCCAAACATACCCATACGTCCTGACTAATGGTTGCGATACTGAATCAATCAAGTATCGGAAAGACATCTATAACAACTTCTTCACCAAACTTATCCTGCAAATCGCGTTTTACGCCATTCATCAAAGTAAGCCGAGAAGACGGACAGCCTTCACATCCTCCGCCGAGGCGGATTGTGGCAATTGCGTCCTGATAAGCCTCGAGACGGGCAAATCCTGAATGCAAAGCCAACATCTGAGACACCGGACCCTCGAGGTGGGTTGCGATTTCAAAGCCTGTGCCTTCAAAGCGTGGCGACGTCAGAGGTTCTCCAAAATCGCCATCTTTATCGACACCAAGAAGCGAACGCATTGCATCTTCGGCCTCATCAGCCGTCAATCCATGCGTTACGCGCCCCGATGGTTCGTGCAAAGCTTGCCAGCTACCATCTAATTTTGCTTTTAAACTCACTGCTTGCAAAGTCTCTGACATAATATACCTCGTCGATTGTCGACTTAAAATTTTTTCCATGCCGTTTTACCAGGTTTTATCTACCTCTAAAACACTCAGGCATCAAGACGGACCTTCTTGTAGATCTTAAGATAGGTTCGAGCTGCCCATCGTCAAGCGAGATGATAAAACATATAACCATATATCGACCTGTTTTTTTGAGGGCATCTATGCACAGTCAAAACGATACGATTGCTGCCGTAGTTCTTGCGGCCGGCAAAGGCACCCGCATGAAGAGCGAACTTCCTAAGGTTCTTCATCCTTTGTGTGGTCGACCGATGGTGGGGCACGTCATCCAAACCCTTGAGGCGGCCGGTATCAAGGAAAAGTGCATAGTCGTCGGTGGAGACGTCGATCAAATAAAAGACGTACTTCGTGAATTCGGAGACCTAACTTTTACGCTGCAGCGCGACCGTCTTGGCACGGGCGAAGCCGTTGCCTGTGCTGGCTTTGGTCTGGATGGCGTCACGCCTCCTCCCTACGCGAGCGGGTCCCTGCTCTCAGGTCCTCGCCTTAAAAGCCAATATGTCCTAATATGCGCAGGCGACACGCCGGCGATGGATGCAGATGTCCTCGCGGCTTTTGTGAAAACCTGCATAAGCCAATCTTCAAAGTTGGCCGTGCTTGGCATGAATCATCCGGAACCAAAAGGCTACGGACGCCTCATCACCAACGAGAAAAACCAGCTCCTGAAGATCGTCGAGGAGAAAGACGCCAGCGAAAGCGAGCGCCTTGTTCAGCTCTGCAACTCCGGTGTGATCTTTGCCGAAACGAAACACCTGTTCTCACTTCTCGGCTCGATCACCCAGTCTAATGCTCAAAAAGAATATTACCTTACGGATTGTTTCTCCTTGTCGCTGGCCAAAGGCGTGTCCGCTTTGGTATGGAAAACCGATGATTTTGGGTCCTTTGATGGCGTCAATGACCGGATGCAACTCTCTCGTCTGGAAGAACGGATGCTCGATAGAATCAGACGGCGATGGATGAGCGAGGGTGTGAGTTTTCAGATGGCTTCGTCCACTTACGTCGAAGTCTCCGTGAAGATTGGACCCGACAGTAAGATCGCCAGCCATGTGCATTTGAGCGGTAAGACGCACATTGGCAAGGGCTGCGAGATTGGTAGCCATGTCGCCTTGAAAGATGTAAATATTCCCGACGGCACAAAGGTTCCTGCTGGGACCATTCGCATGGGTTAGAGCCTGATCGTTTTATTGCTGTTCCAATGTTGAATCGATTTTTGAAAGGGAAGCGCAGTATGTGTGGAATCGTCGGCTATATCGGTCATCGCCCCTGCATCAACATCATCTTTGATGGCCTCAAAAAACTCGAATATCGGGGCTATGATTCAGCCGGTATCGCAGTCCTTCACCAAGGTGAAATCTTGGTGAGCAAAGAATCAGGCAAGATCGACAATCTTAAGCCTTCGATCGCGAAGCTGCCTCAGGATGCGCGCGTCGGCATCGGCCATACCCGTTGGGCCACGCATGGTTTGCCCACCAAAGAAAATGCTCACCCGCATGAGGCTGAGCATCTGACTCTTATTCACAACGGCATTATCGAGAACTATAAGGAGCTCAAACAGGAGCTTCTCAATAAGGGTATCAAGTTCCGTTCGGAAACCGACACGGAAGTCGTGGCCCATTTGGTTGCCGAAGAATTGAAGGTCACTCCCAAGCCCATCGCCGCTCTTCAGAACGTTATCAAACGTCTGGAAGGCGCTTTTTCTTTGGCCTTCATTGTCGACCGTATTCCGGACGAAATCTTCGTTGCCAAACAGGGCTCACCTCTCGTCGTGGGTTTGGGTCAGGGCGAAACATTCTTCGGCAGCGACATCACAGCTTTCGTAAACTTTACGCAGAAAGCGGTTTTCCTCCAGGATGGGGACATCGCCCAGATCTCGGCGGAAGGTCTCAAACTTTGGGATAAAAACGGCAACACTTTGCCGACCAAGATCACGCATGTGCAGTGGTCACCCGGCAGCGCGGACAAGCAGGGCTTTAAGCACTACATGCTCAAAGAGATCCATGAGCAGCCGCGCGTTGTCTCCGCGACGACCCAGGCTTTCGTCAAAGGCAACAGCCTAGACCTCGCCGCTCTCGGCCTGGAAAAGATCGACTTCAAAAAGATCAAGACACTTCACATCGTCGCCTGCGGCACCGCTTATTACGCGGGTATGACGGCCAAATATTTTATCGAACCTCTGCTGGGCATCTCGGTCAACGTCGAGCTGGCCAGTGAGTTCCGTTACCGTGATCCTTTTCTCATGCCCGATGGTCAGACCATGGTTATGGCGATCTCTCAATCGGGTGAAACAGCCGATACTCTTGCCTGTGTCAAACATGCGAAAGACAAGGGTTGTCAGATCTTCAGTATCTGTAACGTCAATTACTCAAGCATCGTTCGCGAAAGTGATTCGGCTCTGATGATGCTGGCCGGCCCTGAAATCGGTGTGGCTTCGACCAAAGCGTTCACCTCTCAAGTCCTTTGTGCCTATCTCTGGACTCTGGGTGTCGCCCAAAAGCTTGGCCGAATTTCACAGGATGAATTGAGTTCGATCATCACCGAGCTCAAAACTCTGCCTCTCTATCTTGATCAGGCGCTTAACGCCGAAGAATATATCGTCGACCTCGCCAGCAAACTCTACGCATACCCGAACTTTCTCTTTATCGGCCGCGGTATGAGTTCGATCATCGCGCTGGAAGGTGCTTTGAAGCTGAAAGAGATCTCCTATATCCATGCCGAAGGCTACGCCGCGGGCGAGTTGAAACATGGACCCATCGCCTTGGTTGACAAACAAATCCCGATCGTCGCGATCCTTCCGCACGATCATTACTTCGAAAAAACTCTCTCCAACGTTGAAGAGATCTGTGCCCGTGAAGGCCAGGTCTACGGTCTTGGCGATGAGAAAGATGCCCGTCTCAAAGAGATTTGTGTTCAGGTCATCCCCTGCCCGCAAATGAAAAACCCTGTGTTCCAAGCCATACTCTCGACTGTGGGCGTGCAATTTCTCGCCTATCACATCGCTGTGAAGCGTGGAACCGATGTCGACCAACCGCGAAACCTCGCCAAGTCTGTGACTGTCGAGTAACAATCCAAGGATAGTGACCATTGAGCGAATTACTTGAAAACTTAAATGACGTTCAACGCCAGGCCGTTCTCCATAGAAACGGTCCGGCTGTTGTATTTGCCGGCGCGGGCAGCGGGAAGACCCGTATTATTACGGTTCGAATCGCTCACCTCATCGAAACAGGAGTCCTCCCCTGGGAGATTCTGGCGGTGACATTTACCAATAAGGCGGCGGGAGAGATGAGGCACCGGGCTTTAGCTCTGGCGCCCGAAACGAAACGCTCAACGATCACCACCTTTCACTCTGCCAGTGCCCGTTGGCTTCGCGAGTTCGCGAGCGAATTGGGTTACGAACCGAACTTCTCGATCTACGACGATCAGGACGTGACGCGGGCTCTCAAACACATACTCAAGCAGGTGATTGCCAAGGGCGATATTCCTCAGCTTGTCGGCGAGATGAAGAACTTTCTGCACTTCGTGAAGACCGCCGGTGTTCTGGTGAGCGAGATCGATGAATTCGCCGCGCAGAACCCAACCCGCGTTCCAACTGCAGGTGTCCAGGTCTATCGTCTCTATCAGGAATTCCTCGCGCAATCGAATGCGATGGACTTCAACGATCTCCTCTTAAACGTCCTTCTCCTGCTTCGCACCAACGAGCGCGTGAAGTCGATCCTTGGCAATCGCTACCAGTACATCATGGTCGACGAATTCCAGGATACCAATCGCACCCAGTTTGAAATCATTCAGCACCTTGCGGATCGCCACAGAAACCTGATGGTCGTCGGTGACGATGACCAGTCGATCTATAGCTGGCGCGGTGCAACACCTTCCAACATCATCGATTTCGACCGCACCTATCCCGGCGCGACCCGCATCGCTTTGGAAGAAAACTACCGCTGCACGGGCAATATTGTAGCCGCGGCGAGTAAACTCGTGGCAAACAACAAGAAACGGGCGGCCAAAACTCTCTTCACCAATGCTCCGGCCGGTGATCCCATCGAGGTTCATCTTGAGGTCGATGGGGAAATGGAAGCTTATTGGATCGGTGAAGAAATCTATAGCGAAAGGCAGAAGTTCGACTATGAAGATGTTGCCATCTTCTACCGCACCAACAGCCAGTCGCGCTCCCTTGAAGAAGCGCTTTTGCGCCGCCGCATTCCCTATACCATCTATGGATCGCTCGAGTTCTATGAGCGGCTCGAGATCAAGGACATCCTCGCCTACCTTCGCCTTTTCGCGAATCCGTCGGACGATGTCTCATTCCTCAGAATTTATAACGTGCCCACGCGCGGCCTCGGCGACAAAGCTCTCGAGACCCTGCAAAAATATTCAAGCGAGCAGGGTGTTGCCCTTTGGAAAGGCGCAGAGATGACTCTCGCTGATCCAAAGCAAAAGGCGGCGCCGAAGCTCCGTTATCTCGTCGACCTCCTGCACGCGATGCGCAATGAGATCCTGGCAAATCCAATCAACGAGGCGGTGAAAACCGTTTTGGAAGCGACCGAATATCCGGAATATCTGAAAAAGAAACTTCCCGATCAATACGCAGACAAGATGGATAACATCCAGGAATTGGCTGCCGGTATTATCGAATTCGAAAACAAAAATCCCGGCACCGATCTCGCGACCTGGATCGAAACCGTTTCGCTCGTTCGTGAAGACGCCAAAGGCAAAGAATCCAAGGGCGTTTCGATGATGACCCTTCACATGGCCAAAGGCCTCGAGTTCCCTCGGGTCTTCATCGCTGGCGTCGAAGATGGCCTCCTGCCGCACCGCAACAGCATCGAAGATCCTGCCGCGATAGAAGAAGAGCGTCGTCTCCTTTACGTCGGCATAACGCGCGCGAAAAAACGTGTGAGTCTCACCCTCGCCAAGCGCCGCCGGAACTTCAACAATGAGATGGCCCATCCCCCGTCCCGCTTCCTTCTTGAGATACCTTCTGAACTGATGGCTTTGAGCATGAAGGCGCAGGAAGCCCTAAGGCCTGAGGAAGCTCCGATTCAGTTGAGTTACGTTTACGATGAAGTGGAAGAGGGCGATATCGAGGAAGGCTCCAATGTCTTTCATCCAACCTACGGTCGCGGGACAGTTCAGGGCTTCGATGTTCACCTGGGAGCCCGTAAAGCCGTCGTAAATTTCCGTGATTTCGGTTACCGAAAGATTCGTCCAAGCCAGTTGCAAATCCGCGGATCCGCTGACTAATTCTCAAAACTCAAGATTTTCCTTATAATATCCGATGCCTTAGTAGTTCTCGTGAGGGAGCTACTAGGGGAATCGATTCGTTTGAGACAGCACATTCCTCCCTATTAGCTCCTATGTTAGAATAGAGCATCATCTCCATTCATGAGGACCCAACAATGGGTGTGCGGCTTGTGTACTGCTTAGCGGTCGGCGTGCTCTTAATCGGCACCTTGCGCGGCGAAACGTCGATATTCGATTATTTCAAGCTCCGCAAAAGTCAGGAAGTGCTTGAGGCAACGGTCGACAAGCTGAAGACCGGCAACGAAGACCTAAGCGAAGAGATACGTAAGATCAAAGGTTCACCGGATTATGCACGCAAGGTCCTACGCGACAAATATCATGTGACCGAAGGTAACGAAAAAATCATCTTTTTTGCCGACTGAGCGAAGGAGTTTTTATGCGTAAGTTAGTTTTGGCGATAGGTTTGGCAAGTATGACGTCCGCGTGCGGCAGCTTTAATCTCAACGAAATGTTGACCAGCAAAGCCGAAAAAGATGCGATCGACAGTCTGGTTCAGGAGGCTCAGTACGAGTATGACAAAGGCCGCTACGATAGCGCCTTGAACCTGACCAACAAGGCTCTTGCCATCAATCCCAATAGCGAATCCCCAACGATTCTTAAGTCCTACGTCTACCTCAGCAAGGCTGGTCTTGATGCGATCAATATCTCGAAGAAATTGATCATTGCCAACGAAGCGACCAAAACCACCGCTGCGACGACAACGACGACCTCCTCCTCAGGCACAACCGCTGTGAAGTCCGGCGATACAACGACGGATAACTTCAACACGCTTAAAAGCGTGATGAACCTCACCGAAACTGACTTCGACGCGATGTCCTCATCAAGCGCTACGATCGGCGATTCGGCCTTGAAGATCTATTACCCGCTGTCGGCTTCCCTCGCTCGCGACGGCAAAAGCGAATCTCTTGCTTACCTCAACGAAGCGATCGATACACTTTGCCCGCTGATTCTCAGCAATGCGAACCCCGAAACAGATGAAGACACACGTCACACCTGTACGAAAAACAGCTTGGCGAGCGCTGCCAAAGGCCGCGCAAACTTCGCCTGGGCCTTGGGTCACCTCGGTGAATCCATAGCCTTCTACTCAGAAATTCTTTACGACAGCAACGGTGACGGCGTTCCTAACCTTCAGGCTGCGATTCCCACAGGCACCCTGACGGCTAATAACGCCGGGACCTTTATCTCGACCGTTAATGCCGTGAATACCGCGCTAACCGCAATTTTCCCCACCGAAGCCGCGGCAGCCGCCGAGTCGATGCTCAACGCTCTCTTCTCGGATTTGAAAACAGCTTCGACCGCACTCTCGGCGATCCCGGGCGTGCCGACCGAGGTGAGTGATTCCGTTCAAAAATCGATTAAGGATTTGGATGCGAAGATCGCCACGATCACCAAAGCGACGACGACGACTTCTGCGGAAGGGGCTCAGAACGAGGCTTTGAAAAACAGCCTTACAACGGGTATGGCAACGGTTCTTGAGTCTAAAATTGAGTCACCTCAATTCTCGACTCTCAGCTCGGGCGATCAGCTAAAAGCCTGCTGTGTTTACCGCAGCATGAACGCAAAAGCAGAGATGCCCACCACCTGTTCAGCAGTGACCTATAAGGACGCAGTCTGCGCGGCTGCCCTGGCTCAGTGATTAAGAGTGGATCCGTTAGCGAAAATTTCTAAATCTTGATAAAAAAAAGAGCCAGATGATGGCTCTTTTTTTTGACTAAATTTCGTCTTCGTCGCCTACACCACGACCAGACTTCTTCATGCGCTCTAGCTGTTCCTTGAACTTAACGCTGTGACGGCACCAAGGTCTAACCTCGAGGCGGCGCTTCGGAATGGGCTCGCCCGTTCCTTCGCAAAAGCCATACTCACCGCTCTTGATTTTTTCGAGAGCGTGTTCGATCTCCTGAAGAAGTTTACGGTCACGATCAAGCAGCTTGAAAGTTAGATTTTGCTCTGTTGTAGCAGAAGCTAAATCGACTTCATCAAGCATTTCGTTTTTATCGAGCTCGATATTACCAGCCTTCACGAGTTGAGCTGACTTGTGCAGTAACTTATCTTTTTCTTCGAAGAGAAGCTCACGAAAGCGCTCGAGCTCGTCTCTCGTCAGGAACTCATGATTGTCTAAGGAATCTTGACCGGCCATTAACGTCGTCCTTTATGGCTGTTCAGTAAAGACATAGGGTGTTCTACAGATTCATTTCGTAATTTTAGATACTAATTTTTCTAGTTCCGAAATTCAAGCTATTAGAAACCGTCTTTAAAACGGCTTCTATCACATTGGCTGTAGCTCTGAGAAAAGACCAAGTTGTTCCCGCTGCTCCAATGTCGTTTTCAGTTCATCCAAAATCGCCAAAGCCTGAAGTGGAGTGGTTTTTAACACATTCACACGGTCAAGTCGCCCCACAATAGTCTGTATGGCAGAAAAAAGACCAGAGTTATTTCTCTGATTTTCATCGCCAAAAGCTGCTTCCAGAGGCGGTTTCGGCAAAATTTTCTTTTTAGAAACTTCAGAAACAATGACTGGTCGCGCCTCTGAGGCATGTTGGGCCATATACCCCTTAGCCGATTGGATCACAGCATCCGGAACACCAGCCAGTTTTGCCACTTCAATTCCATAGGAACTGCCACTCGCACCGGGTACAAGTCTGTGTGAAAAGCTAATACCTTGTTTCGTTTCCAGCACTTCAACCTTGGCAATTCGCACCGTGGGAAGATTCGCTGAGAAGGCCACCAGTTCGTGATAATGCGTGGCAAAGAGTGTGTAGGACTTTAGATTCTTCGCGATATATTCGAGAATCGCCGAAGCAATCGCTAATCCATCTTCCGTCGAAGTTCCCCGTCCCACTTCATCCAGGATCACAAGGCTCTTAGGCGTCGCCTGACGAAGAATAGTCGCAGCTTCCGACATCTCGACCATGAATGTGGATTGGCCGCGGGAAAGATCATCTGCAGCTCCTACGCGGGTAAAGATCCGATCAAAGATCGGCATCTTGGCTTCGCGTGCCGGCACATAGCTGCCGATCTGATGCATGATCGCGGCGATGGCTGTCTGCCGCATAACCGTCGACTTACCCGCCATGTTAGGGCCGGTGATCAGCATTTGTGATTTCGTTTTATCGAGCTCAAGATCGTTTGGCATGAAGGCATGACTGCCGACCCAACGTTCCACCACGGGATGACGGCAGGCGACGAGTTGCAAATGACCGTCTTTGGCGACCTGAGGCCGAACGAACTTGTCGTGCGCGGCCTTGGCAGCAAAGCTTTGGATCAGATCAAGCATCGCCAGTTCGCCGGCGACTTTGCGCAAGACTTCCTGATGCGGCATCACTTTCAGAAGGAGATCCTGAAAGAGAGCCATTTCGCGGGCATGAGCATTTTCCGTCGCTGAGGACAGAACCTGATCCAATTCTTCCAGCTCTACAGTAAGGAAGCGCTCGTTATTCACCATGGTTTGACGGCGAATAAAATGGGAAGGGACCTTCGACAGGTTGGGTTTCGTCACTTCAATCAGAAGACCGTAAGTCTTGTGCTCACGAATCTTGAGACTTGATATCCCGGTGGATTGACGTAGACCCTGTTCGTACTGGGCAATTCGCTCGGCGCCATCGCGCGAGAGCACACAGAGATTATCGAGCTCTTCGTCATACCCTGCCTGGAAAACTTCCAGGCTGCCCAAGGCACCCGGCTCTTCGGCAAGTGTACGTTGCAGGATTTCAAAGGCTGCCTTAGCATCGGCAAGACTGCTGCTCACCGATTTCAGGAGAGCTGATTTCGGGACGACAGTTTCCAGAAAATCCTTGAGCAAAAGACTGATCCCAAGACTCTGCCGAATATTGTGGAGATCGCCCGCCTGGGCTTTGCCGGACAGGACGCGAGTCGTCAATCGATCAAGATCCGCGCAGGCCTTCAAACGCAGCTTGAGCTCCGCGAGCCATTCCGAATTCTGAGCCAGAATTTCAGCAATCGCTTCCTGCCGTTCAAGTATGGGAGCGGCCGTCAGGAAAGGACGGGCAAGATCATAGCGCAAGAGCCGAGCACCCATAGGGGTTCGGGTCTGATTCAGTTCACGGAAGAGACTGCCTTCGGAATCACGTCGACGCAAAGTCTCAAAGAGTTCAAGGTCACGGCGAACCGTTTCATCGAGAACCATGCGATCTTCATCATGCAGCGAGCGGACCGACAGGAATTGCGAAACGCTGGCCTTCAGGGTCTGCAGGTATTGAAAGCTTGCCGCCAGCAGTTCCAGTCCACCAGCGACGACACCACAAGGCAAAGTCTCCAGCGCATCGACTGCGAATTGAGTCTTAAGGAATTTTCTCTGCTCTTCCCTGTCGCGGAGGACCGCTTCCGGCAAGGTCGCGAGACTCATCTTATCGGCGATCTTCAAAGATATTTCACGCAGCTCATCGTGCATAAATTTGCGAGCAAGGATTTCCCGGGGCTGATAGACATTCAACCAGCCGTCTAATTCTTCGCGTTTAATATTGCCAAGTCTCAATTCGCCGGTCGAAATATCAACGACCATGAGAGACCAGTGTTTGTTTTTAGGTTCTTCATAGATGGCAAGGAGATGGTTCGGACGATCAGCTTCAAGAGCTTCCGGTTCGTCGATGCATCCGGGGGTCATAATCTGCACGATATCGCGCTTCACCAGGCCCTTGGCCGTAGCCGGATCTTCCAACTGATCGGCGATCGCGACACTGTAGCCGAGCTTGAGGAGACGCAGCATATAACCTTTAGCACTGTGGTGCGGCACACCACAGAAGGGCATACGGTTCTTATCGCCACGTTCGCGACTCGTCATCATGAGATCGAGGAGGGGAGCCACCTCTTCGGCGTCTTCACCGAAGATTTCGTAAAAGTCACCCATGCGAAAAAACAGGATCGCGTCAGGCGCTTTGGCTTTCAATTCGTAGAACTGACGAAGCATCGGAGTAAACTGGAGAAGTTCTTCAGCAGTATGCGATGTCATATAACCTCCTCGGAGGAGCGAATCGTACCACCCACATAATGGTACGCAGAAGCTAGTGTTAAGAATCGAAATCTTATATTCCTAAAGGCTCCGGCGAGGGCTGTCAATGTATTCGCGCTTGTCACGATATCATCGATGAGCACCATTTCGGGGAGCTCTTCACCATGCAAATTTGTATCATTCTTTTGCCTGCCTGAAACCTTTAAAAGATCACCGAGACTTAACTCATCTCCAGCAAAAGCCCGATCCGTTAGACGCTCAGATCGCGACAAAAACGACTGCTTTTTGAAACGAAAATATTTTGACCAGGGGGCCTTTACCAGCGGAATTCCCGTGGCCTGACTGAGCCCGTCAGCCAGAGCAAAGCCCAGGTCATGCTTACCGTGCCATCGCCCCCAGAAGCTCGATGGCACAGGCATCAAGTAATCGGCCTTCGCCACCCAGGACAGAACCGATGGATCGGCACAAAACACGTCCACCAAAGCCATTCCACTTTGCCAGGAGCCCTTCACCTTGAAGTCGAGAAGCATCTGTCGCAGAGGACCGCGATAGGCGTAGAGGGAGGCCATGGGATAACCCTTCACCCAAGCATCATAAACACCCGGCTCACCATGCAGTGCACAGCGTGATGAGAGAAGCCGATGCAGCTCAGCCTTATCCTTCGGACCCTGAAAAAAAGTCTTCACCACAATCGGCCTCCTCCTTTGGAGTGAAGCGATCCTTGCAAAACTTCGGAATATTAACGAGGGACATAAACTGCGGGAGAAAAAACGGAGTTTCAAACGTGGTGGTAAGGCGTGCGGCGAATGATGGTACTGGAGCGGTATAACTGTTCCCAGAGCATGACCCAGGCAAGGTCGCTGGGGAAGACGCCTTTGGATAGACTCAAGACGAGGTCAGCCTGTTTCCGAACTTCTTCGTTCAGACCGTAGGGTCCACCGATGACGAAGGTCATCTGCTTCACAAAACTCGAATCGATTTTATCTTGAATCCAGGTGGCAAAATCAGGGGAAGTAAGCTCTTTGCCACGTTCGTCGAGAGCGATGACGAGGTGCTGAGGGTCGAGGCGCTGGCCGGTCGAACTCCATCCCAGTTTGGAGAAGATCTCCTGACCTGCGCGATCTTGGGAGGAATGGGCCTTAAGGATAAGCTCGTCGATTTTCCAAACGGTACGAAGCCGTTTAAAGTACATCTCACTCAGCTCGGTATAAGCTGAATGAGCAGGACGACCGATCTTTAAGACCTGCATCTTCAAGCGGAGGGGCTCGTGGTTTCAGCAAAGATCTGAGTCTGAGCTTCAGGCCATAGGCGTTCCATCGCGTAGTAGTCACGGATCGAATCAAGGAAGATGTGAACGAGCACACCATCATAGTCCATCAGAATCCAGTGGCCGGTTTGTTTACCTTCCACTGCGAATGGACGACCGATTTTACGCTCGCGCAGTGTATCTTCAATATGGGTAGCGATCGCTTGCGTTTGACGCTCGTTGCTACCGGAGATTACGATTTGATAATCGCAAAGACCTGATTTGCCTTCGAGGTTTTGAGCAATGATGCGGGTTGCTTTTTTGTCAGCAGCCACTTCAGCAATCACTTTTACTAAATCTTGAGATTTCATTTAAGCCTCACTCTCGTCATACAGCTTCTGCTGTCTGATATAATCCATAACTTTTGGGTCCAACCAAGCGTTGCCGTCCGCCTGATCGATCGATGCCCGAACCATTCGAGACGCTGCATTCGAGACTTCGCCGGTGAGTACGTAGAGTCTTTTGTCTCTTGTGCCCCAGCGATAAACGCCTGAGCCCAGACTCTCTACCGTTCCCAAGCTGCCGATCAGTTTCGGCAGAATAGCCGACATCGTCTCAAAGCTCGGTCTCTCGATTGCGACCACATCGTACCTATCAACCAACTCCTCAGCTTTTTGCCAGCCGGCAAAATTCTGCAATTGGTCAAATCCTAGGAGTATGCCCCAACATGACTCTGGATGAGAGGCTTTGAGGGCCTCCATTGTCTTCCAGGTGTAGTTCGGAGCCGTCATCGATGCTTCGATGGGACTGATGCGAACGCGCCCTTTGGCGATCAGGTCTGCAAAAGTCAGTCGGCACATTTCGAGACGTTGTTCAAAACTCGCGCTTGGCTGCTTGTGTTGCCCGTAAGCGCCGGCAGGCTGAGCTGCGGGGGCGATCACCAGCTTCACTTCAGGAAAAGCCGCGAGACATAGTTTCAAAACCAGTCGATGACCTTCGTGCGGAGGATCAAACGTCCCCCCGAAGAACACGTGAGTCATCTTCGTTTTAAATACCAAACTTGCTGTCATCTGTCGCCCGAACTAGCCAAGTGTAACCGTCGTCCTCTTTAGGAGCCGTCACCTTCACGTCTTCGATGTCGATCTTGTGTTTTTCTTCGGTGATGATTTCGAAGAGACGGCGTTTCATTGCTGGAATGCCGGTCCCGACGACCGAAGAAATACGGATGGTTTCAAGACCGAGGTCCTGGAACGGTTTCTCTATTTTGGACCAATCAAAACCCTCTGGGGCCAGATCGGATTTAGAAAGAATGATAATGCGCTTTTTCTTGTGCATTTTCTCGCTGTAGTTAAACAGCTCGTGCTCAAGAACTTTATAAGCGTTGAGAGGAGGCATCTCGTCGAACGGGAAGGAGTCGAGAATAAAGGCGATGACTTTGTTGCGTTCAAGGTGACGCAAAAACTCATGACCCAAACCTTTGCCTTCGCTCGCGCCTTCGATGAGACCGGGAATATCCGCAGCCACGAAGCTGTTGTTTTCCCAGGAGTTGGAACCTGGCACTTCAACGACGCCCAAATGAGGAGTCATCGTCGTAAAGGGATAGTCAGCGATCTTGGGAGTTGCTGCACTGATAACGCTGAGCAATGTGGATTTACCGGCGTTTGGAAAGCCTGCAAAACCGATGTCAGCGATAAGTTTCAATTCAAGGTGAAGCTTAACTTCTGTGCCGGGACTACCCGCTGTGGATTCCTCAGCTGCCTGGTGACTCGAACTCAGAAAGCGAAAGTTACCGAGGCCGCGAATTCCGCCGACAGCAATAATACACTTTTGCCCGTCTTCAAGAATCTCGGCTATCATACGGCCGGATTCGCGATCGTAGGCAATTGTTCCAACCGGAACCGGGATCACGAGATCGTCGCCTGTGGCGCCGGTACAGTTGTTGGTACCACCGCGTCCGCCGTGTTCCGCTTGGTACATACGGCGATAATAGAGTGAACTCAAACTATTGAGCTGAGCGTTTCCGACGAGAACAACGTTCGCACCGAAACCACCGTCTCCACCATCAAGTCCTGCTTTTGGTTGATACTTGGCAGCGCGAAAACTCACGAGACCGTCGCCACCGTCACCGGAGCGAACATCAATTTCTGTTTGATCGATAAATTTCATGCGTAATGCCTCGAGAAAACCAAATATATGACTTCGACCAAAAACCTAAAAGTTTTTGGAGAGAACGGGCTCAGCAATAGCAAGGAAGAGAATAGGGCGGACGGGTAGGCGAGGATTTGCTTACCGAAACAAAATACGAAGTGCTGATAGCGAGATAACCGATCCGAGCAAAGAAGAGACTCCGCACCGCTTCATCGAGGGCCGCATTTTTAAAAATACTTCGTTGCCTTTGTCGCTCCGCTGCTCATTAGGAAATCCTAAGTCCGCTGCTCACTCTTCGGCGCCTTGTCCCTTTAAAAATGCAGCTCTCTCAAGTGAAAGCGGCGTGAGACTGATCTTCAAACAGGAACGATGTTAACGCTTTTGCGCTTAGTCGTAGAAGAATATTCTACTTTGCCGTCAACCAATGCGAACAAGGTATAATCTTTACCTGTTCCTACGTTCTTACCTGCGTGAAAAGAGCTTCCAACCTGACGAACAAGGATAGATCCTGCTGTCACGGTTTCTCCGCCGTAAACTTTAACACCGCGATATTGAGGATTGGAATCGCGGCCGTTCTTAGTACTACCACCAGCTTTTTTAGTAGCCATGCTTCATTACCCCTTTGGACGTCCTGATAAGCGAATTACACTTATAGCTTGATGCCGCTGATTTCAATAGTCGTGACAGGCTGCTTGTGGCCGCGTGTACGCTTATAATCTTTACGACGTTTGAATTTGAAAACGAGAACTTTATCGTTGAAGCCTTGTTTTTTAACAATGCCTTCAACAGTTGCGCCAGCAACAAATGGAGCACCGACAGTTGTCTTATCGCCACCAACGAGCATTACGTTGGAAAAGCTAACTACGTCGCCTTCGCTCTTACCTTCGATGTAGTCAATAGTGAGTGAATCACCCTTGGCTACTCGGTACTGATGGCCGCCAGCTTGAAATACGGCAAACATAAAAACTCCCCATAACAGATCTCTCGAGGCAGAATCTAACCCCAGAGAGAGCTCTTTTCTCAGTGAATTATGCCTAAGGCATAATTGTCTCTTAACTTATTCAGCCTAGAGAGCGTCACATAATCTTAAATCGGACCCTTACTGTCAACAGAAATCGCCTTCTAAAGCGCTTTGGAGAAGACCTTAAGGTTGATTAGATGACATGGAACCCAGGCGAAACGCAACTTACCCTTTAATTCACCTTATTTCGAGCGCAATCCGAGGAGTACCCGGCAAGAAATGTCGTGCAAACGGCTGAATTTGCCCGGTTCGGGCTCTTTTCCTTAGGCTAAAGAACTGCAATTATTATTGTAGTGAAATGGCATGGGGCATGCTTGGGATGGATTACCGTCTCGAATATTCTTCGGCCCATCATAAGGAAACTTTAGGCTGTGGTAAATTTAACGCTACCCAAGCTACCAAACAGACCAGGTTTAGGCGAAGCCCTCTCCAATGAGACGGTTCCAGCCCCTGACGCGCCGTCCGTTCAGTCTAAAGGCAGTCCTAAATTCGAAGACCATTTGGCGCAGCCCGAACCGAAAGCAAAAGCGGCCCAAAACCAGGTCCAAGCCAAGGTTGCGGCAAAACCCAACCCACAGGGCCCCACACGCCGACCGACAGATACCAAGTCGGATGCCAAAGCATCGCCTGCCAACCCAAAAGCGAACGCAAACCTAGCTCGTGCCGATCAAGCTATTCTAAGTCAAAAACCTCAGGCAAAGTCCGACAAGCCGGCAACTCCTGCCGAGCGTGAGCCTCTTAGTAACACTAAAGAAGTGACTGCATCCGGCGAACGAGCTGACGATGCCTCGAAGGCAAGCCTCGACAAGCCGCCGACCAAGGCCAAGAATGCCAAAGTTGCTGGTCTTGGTGAAAAAGCGGACAAAGATTCTGTCCAAGCTGGGACCGACAATGACAAACCCTCTATTCTTGTCATTCAACCCGAGGACCTTCCGACGTCCGAACAAGGCAGCCTCGATGAAGTCGCCCTCGACCTGTCCAACGAAGAAGGCGCGACTTGGGAGAAACGCCTCGAAGACATGCTGGCCTTCATGGGTATCCAGCCGGCAAATATTTCCCGGGAACTCCCATCCCTTGCGATCCTCACGGGCCAGCTCCAGTTTGTAGAGCCCGAAAGCATTCCCACCACGCTTGCTGAATCTCCGATGCTCGGCAACGTCATGGCGAGCGCAGACCCATCCACGATCATCGATGAAGTCAAACCGCTGGGTGATTGGCTGAACGACATGGGTTGGTCTGGCGATGGTCTCATCATCAAAGACCCGGTGGCTTTCCAAGATCTTATGAACACTCCCGTCAGCCTGAAGGATCTCATGAAGACCTTTCAGGTCGACCCCGATCGCATTGTGGCCGAAGCCAAGATCCTTCAAGAAACGATTCCTATGGATGGCGCGGCACCATATATCGCGCGAGCCACCAAGATGCAGGCCGATCCAAGCCTGCCTCAACTCGCTCCCAAAAAAGTTGCGGGCGTGGACCCAACCGTATCTCCGGCAGTAGAAAAAATGAGCCAGGAAAAGGAGGCTCGCAATCCCATGGAAGCCGAATTCCTGAACGTTATCCTGGGCAATGCAGGCCTTAACCCCAAGGCGACGAACGGAGCTGACTCTAAAGCTCCTGAAACCCAACCCATGCCGAAAGTGGACGGAAAAGCACAGCCTCTCTCATCCATCGATCAGATGCTGGCGTCCTTGGCCATTCCAAGCGGAAATCCCGCGATGGAAGGCATGCCTAAAGCCATGCTCACAACACAAAATCCATTCCAGTCCATAGAAATGCGTTCGAGCGAGACGTTCACCTTCGATCCCGAAAGCGGCATAGACGACACTCCGATCGTCTCACGCAGCGAACGCCGCGACTTTATGGAAAACATCCAGGCCTTCAATATTCAATCGGATAGCAGCGCCCCTCAAGCGGTCGATAAAGCCAGGGCTTTCGACCCAAGTGTATTGCTCGAACGCCTCAGCGAAGTCACACTCACAGGCTCGGGTGACTCCAACGGTTCGGATGCAGAAGGTGATGAAGGCCTACAGCATTCAAACGATGAATCCTTTACTAACTTCAACTCCGCTCCGGCCCAGAAATCCAGCACGATCTTTCAGCTTGAAACTGCCGAGCCAAGCAAGGTCCAGGCACCTCAGCAGTTGAAAAAAGAGGTCTTCGACAATGCCTCCATGCTCGTTAAAGACGGCGGCGGAGCCATGCGCATCGATATCGGCAACAAGGAGCTTGGTGCCATTGATCTCGCCGTGGAAGTGAAAGACAACAAAGTCGAAATCAAGATCGTAGCCGCTTCACCTCAAGCACGCGAAATGCTGGCAACGGAATTGCCGAAACTCCGCGAAAGTCTACAAAACCAAAATCTCAATCTTTCCAAGGTTGAGATCGGTCTTAGTGGAGGTTCTTCCTGGACCTCCTCTGATGGGCGCTCGTCACAACGCGAACAATCCTCTCAAAGGGAAGAACTCCTGGGAGTCTCGGGAACCGGTCAAAAATCCAGTCGCTCGTATCGTCAGGTCAACAACACTCAGAATCTTCAACCGCAAGTCATCCATGATGGTGGCAGCATTAAAGTGAGGGTTTAATCGATGTCGTCTATTACCCAATCTGTAACGCCTCCGGTCGCAGGTCCCGCCCAATCGACGAACTTTTCCGATGCGAAGATCGATGATCAAACCGGCCGGAACCGGCCCGAAAACAAAAAGCAAACCGACTTCAAAACGCTTATCACCAACTCGGTTGATAATGTGAAGAAGGAACGTAAGGCCAAAGAAAACGGCGACCTCACCTCCTCGAGCGACGCAGAATTCCTGGATAAACTCGCTGATTCCAGCAAAGAAAAGCGCCAGCCGAAGAACGAACTCGGTAAAGACGACTTTCTGAAACTCTTCGTGACCCAGCTCCAGAACCAGGATCCGATGAACCCGGACGACGGTACTGAGATGGCCGCTAAACTCGCTCAGTTCAACGGTCTCGAACAAATGATGAACGTGAACAAGGGCATTGAGAAACTCATCACAGCTCAAGGCACGGACCGTAACCTGCAGATGATCAACTACATCGGCAAAGAAGTGCAAGTCGATGGGGGACGCGTGCGCCTCGACAAAGGCGTACCCACCAAATCCGAATTCGAAGCCCCAGCTCCCCTGGCCCAAGCCACTCTCGAAGTGCGGGATGGCTCGGGAATCCTCGTCAACCAAGTCGACCTTGGACCGATGGATGCCGGCAAACACGAAATCAAATGGGACGGTAAAACCCACGATGGCCGCCAGCTCGATGAAGGCGTCTTTACTTACTCGATCACCGCACGCAACACCGAAGGCGGCGACGTTCCGATCAAGCTGACCAGTAAAGCCAAGATCAATGGCGTCGACATCAAAAACCCTGAAGGCGCTCTCTTCTCGGACTTTGGTCGCGTGACCTTCGATCAAATCATCTCGGTGGGTAAATCGGGTTACGACTCGGTTGAAACACCTGACGCTGCAAAATCTTTGAATCCAGGTGGAGCTCCGGCGGGTATCGGCCAGGTCCTCAACCTTCCCTTGCCAGGCTCTGAGCCCAAACCAAACTCCAATCCCGTTGCCACAGCTGACAACCTCGATCGACTTCAGGCCGAAGGCAAACTCGATCTGAAGAAACCAGGAGCCGTCGCAGCAGCGGCCGCTGATGCAGCCAAAACCCGAGCCGCTGAAACCAAAACGAATCAGGAAAAAGCTGTGAAGTCGGCCCAAACCCGCGCAGGCGCTGAAGCCAACCCAGGACCAAACTCAGCTCACACGCCGCCCGTGGCGCCAGCCGCCGCAGCTAACATGAAAAAAACTGTTGCCCCGAATGAGCCGGCTTCCGCTAAACTAGCAGAACCCAACACAGACATTCCTGCTCAAGCGTCTTGAGCCTTCCACACACGACTCGGGTCAAAAGGGCAAAGCTTTGCTGAAGTACATATCGATCGCACTGTTGCTTCTGACCCTCTCCTGTAAAAGCGGAGAGGGTTCTTCTCGTGATGTCGCGTCTTATCCCGAAATTCAGTTCATACCCAAAGACACGGACCGCGCTCGGGAAGCAGCTACATTGCCAGCGCCCGTTCCAGACCCTACCGTTCCTCTCGTCCTTAAGGCTCTAAGTCTGGCAGGTAGAGACTGTAACCCAAAAGATGCTCCTGTATGTCCCATTGAAGAAATGAACAATTACACCCGTGCTGTCGCGGTGGAATATAATCATCAACTGTTACCCGATCATGAGCAATTGATCGCATTTGGCAAGTCTTCATGCAAGGCAAGACAGGCAATTTATGAAGCAGTTTGTGCAAATAATTTGAACTATGCTCTAGTCACTCAAATCACATATCATCCGGATGCAAATGAGAGCGAATGCCCTTCCAAGCCGAAGGAATGTGAAAAATCTAACGAGCCCACGCGTTGTTATGCGGAAGTCTACAATGATCAAGATATATCTTGGTCAAGTCGACCGGAAGTATGGGGGAATAACGAATGCGACGCCAGAAACAAGTTGGCGAAAAGTGCATGCTCTATAGGGCTTAATCCCACAGATCTTAAAGGTGTTCGTTGCGAAGTGGAAAAATCGAATGTACTTTGCCCCCCAATTTGGAAAAATTGTGTCACACAGGAAAATGAATTGACAGAATGTCGTCTTTCTAAAATCGGCGAAATCAATCTGAAAGATCCACTCACAGCTGTTGGGAAAAGTCGTTGCGAAGCAACTTATCGTGTGCAGGAACTCGCTTGCCGATTTCAAAAATCGCCTCTTAAGGATTTAGCTGGAGTGGAGTGTCAGGGGGTGGGTAAGCCGAGTCCATCGACTCAGTCTTCGGTCGTACCTGCAGAGCAGGTTGCGAGCCCTGCGCAGTAACTTCAACCGAATGATGGTTACATTTACTTTCTGTGCACACACATCACCAGAACTGCATTTCCATTAGATTCAGGTTCAATGATTAAAAGTGGTGCGCGATAATCTCAAAAATTCTGATCTGGACCAAAAGCATGAAACTTTTTGTAATTCTTCCATCAATAGTGATAGCTGGATGTTCAACTCTTGCTCCCATTGAACAACGAAAATCCTGGGTAACTCTGGATACTCCTATTGAAATCAATGGCCTTTCTCATACAACTTGCTTCGCCGAACCAAATCGCATCAACATATTTAGCGGAATAGGAGAGGACCATGATGGTCCATTGAGCAACATTGGTTACACCTACGATATAGTTAAAAAGACTTGGTCACGATGGGAAAACAAATCAGGTCCCAATCCCCTCCAAAATTTTGCTTTTCTGAAGGATCAGGAAGAGGCCTACGTATTCGGAGGCCAAGATGCAGATCGACCAGAGGGGTCTAACTTCCTGTTTCGATATTCACTCCAAAATCTCACTTGGACAAAGATTTCGGGCATAGATAAATTGGACCCTCGTTGGCGACCCACGATGCTCGCGTCCGGATCAAGACTATTTTTTTACGGCGGAAAAGGCCAGAAAAGCGAACTCAACAGCGCCGTTTATGATCTTCGACAGAAGCAATTGAAAATGTTACTTCCGCCGCCCCAACTTGGAACTAGAGTCTCAAGCATCGCTGCTGCATATGATAGTAAATTCTTGATATTCGGAGGCTCAATAGGACAAACTCGCAGGAGCGACGGATTTATTTACGACGGAAATACAGACTCATGGTCTGAGGTTACGAATTCTAACCTCGGTCCTCGCGTTAATTCCAAGACGGTTTTAGATGGGGACAAGCTTTATGTTTTGGGAGGTAGCGTTGACTACTACCACCAGATATTTGGGTCTATTTATGACTTCAATAAAAAAAATTGGAGCGAAATTCCTAAAATCGAAGGCTTTGAGGATTTTAAAGGCTTTGACATCGTTTTATTACCTTCAGAGGGGATACTTTTCTGGGGCGGTCGTAACAAGGATGACAAATATAATAATTTAATGTACTTCTTCCGCTTCAAATCAAATTCGTGGACCACTCTAAAAATTGACAACCCCCCCCCCGGGACCATGGGAGGATGCATGGGAGTCACGGACGAAAATGTTGTTTTCGCAATTGGCGGCATTCACCCCGAAAAGGGCAAAGGCTTGAGTCAATTAAAAGGCCTTTGGATGCTTCCGACTAATTAACCTTGGATATCAGTATGAACGTACGCTTCATCCTCATTTTACATGTCTATGGCTTGCTGGGGTGCAAGACATTGGGGAATAGGTATGACGACACCATTTTAAGATGCGGGAAGCTTGAAAACGGAGTGCAAATCCCGCTCGAAATATGGGACGCAGATGAACAAGTAAAAATCGACGCGAGCCAGATCGATGTCTTCAAAGTCAACGACAAGCCAGAGCGAGTTCGAAGTAGTCCAAAAGGCTGTGTTTACGCCCCTGCAAAAAGCCGAATAATCATTGGATCAAATACAAAAGGCTCCTCCGCGGTTATAGAAACAAAATCGGAAGGCCTTCAAAAGATTCGTTTACAACGGACGCCTCCAGTTGAGATTGAGTCTGTAAATTGCAGCAGTCAATCGATTAACCTCAAGCATCAAGAAGTGCCGACCAATTCTTACACGATTAGAGTTGAAAGTGACTATGGGAAATCGATAATTCTGCAAATAAATAAATCGATGATCGAAGCCACAGTAGAACCCAGAGCAATGGGATTCAGAGATGGCGATCAAACGATGATGCTAAGCATTGAAAGCCCACTGGGAAGCAAAGCAAAAGTCATAACTTGTCGAATCAACGTCGATTCCTTTGCCTTAGAGCCTGCACTGCCAGACGGCAAGGAAGTTTCCTACATCTCCCCCCAAAAACCACTAAAGCTGTTAACGCAAGGTGATGTCGTAACTTTCTATGCGCTTACAGACATCGATGACAATCATGAAACATCATGCTCTCAGATTCGTAAATTGGGAAATTTAGTTCCTAGAGACGGACTTTATCTAAATCAAGCTGGCACCTTTAAATTATTAGCATGCTCAATCGATCTTGCCGGCAACGAAAGTATAATAAGGTCATTCACAATCCACTCTTCAATCACTACTCCAGATCTCGATCTGAAATGGGTCGGAGCCTCTGATTTCACTCCTATTCCAATCGACTTCTATTCAATGAATTCTTTTAGCATCACTGCTCCTCGTTCGTTAACTGCTGACGAAGCCGAAGACGAGTGTGATGTTAGGATGACCAATCAGAACGGCTCGATCGAGAAAAACTTGGAGATTATTTGTACATCCGAGTCATGCAAAGACAAAAGTCTCGCAACCTTTCAAAGCTGTCCAAACGGTATCGATTTCCGAATAAATAGTGGGATATCTAACTTTTCAGATAACAAATTGATCCAAAGCACTTTTATCAGAAATAGTCGAAATGGCCTTAAGCGGGAAAGTCGAGTCTCTCAGCTAGTTGTATCCATGAAACCGCATTTTGTTAATAGCTCGGATGTGCTCTTCACTAGAAACGCTGAGACTTACAGGGCGAATAACAGGGGAGAATGGGAAAAGTTTTGGAATCTTAATTGGTTGAGCACCACGTCTGTACTTACAGAACAAACTGAGCCAGCTATTAATTTATCTCTCGGTAAGTGGGAGAATGATTTGCACTACGACGAGTCGAAGGTGTGTCTGAATTCTGGAAGCAAGCCGACCTGTAAATCTGAGGACTTCGTCGACATAACCAAAGCTATCCGATTGAATGAGCGGATTTATGTTGCTGACGGTAGCACACTTATAGAATTCGATGAACATCTCGAGAAGAAGCAAGCCTATAAATTTTCCGAAGAAATCTTAGATCTCAAGATAAACGAAAGCCACTTGGATGTATTAACAAGACGACAAATCAGTCGCCTCAGAGATGGCAATCTTGAGCTTGTCCGAAAACTGAGCACCGAACCGATGTCCTTCGTAGAAGGAACTTCTTGTTTGCTATTTGAAACGATGCTCGAATGCGACGGCTCATCATACATTCCTCCGGATGGCTTCCAGCCTACAAGAGCGGTCCAATGGAAATCGAAATTAGCGATCATTGGATTTGCGACTTACGGTGACGCCAGAAGCTTATATCCGGCGATCATCTTTTTCAAAGCTGGAAAATGGAGTCTTCCTCTTCCACTTCCGAACGATCATTCATATACCGAACTTTGGACCGACAGAGAAAATAATCTTTGGTTCAAATTCATCGGAGGATTCGGCTATTACCAGGATCAAGACTTGGAGAAGATGCCTTTTGACTCATTATTCAAGGTGGGCCGCTCTTTTATCTCTGCTAAGAGTGGTGAATACCTCACATTGCATTCCAGTAAAGACATTTTGTTTTTGAGTACAAATGGTATCGAGCATTTTGACTTAAGCAAGAAAGGAGATGTTCTTAAAATTTCGGGTGAAACTCTCAGCTCTCTCAGAATTTATACCAGTAAAAATGTACTTAAACTGGATAGCATCAAAGGTCTTACTGAAATTCTCACTGAACCCGTAAATATCCAGCAAGTTTTTTCAAGTGACGGTCATGTTTATCTGGTATCGAATGATAGATCCATCTACATTACGACGGACGATACTCTTAAATTAGTAACCAAATTAGGTGGAACTGATAGGCTCGAACCTTTTGGATCAGGTATGAATATTATATCTGCAGAAGGCTCAGTTAAGACGATTAGTGGGGAAGTTGTGATTTCCAAAGCGTGCACTCAAGTTTTCACAGACGCAACCGCACTCGGATTCAATTGGTATGAATCTATTAAAAATGGGAAAAGGTTCATTCTTAACCAAGGCACTTGCTCTAGTTTTCAGGTCAACCTCGATTCAGAAATTGGCTATAAATCCGAAGAGTCGATCTTAATAGGCGACATTCTTTACGACAGTCAAATGTCAAAATTAATTCAAATTATGCCGAATGAAAAAATACTTGAAACAAATTCGAAATCAGTCGTGATACAGCGCAACGAACGCAAATTGAGTCTATTGAACAGAAAAAGTGGAAGTATCACGAATTACGACTTCCTCGCTCCTGTCTGTGTTGGTAGTTGCCTATTCTATTGGCAGGCCAATTACTTCTTAGTGCTCGAAAAAGACAGATTTTCATGGATCAATCTTTCAGACTTGTCCCATGATCAATCCACGATTAATGAAGGTACACTCAATTTAGGCAAGCCAATCATCAGAGAGCGAAAAATCTACCTTAATGGTAGAAACTCAGTGATAACTTTCGATTTAAAAAGTCGAATTCAATCCAAAATTGCATTACGCGATGAAAGTGATCGTATAATTGACTTGATCGAAGATTCTAAAAATAATCTTTGGGTGCTTTCTGAACAGGGGGTCTCAGTACTTAGAAAATAGCAACTACTGTGGACAATTTGTCATTTTGAACAATAAAGATCGGCTTTCTTAGGCAACAAAAATCAAAACGAATCAAATCACTCCTGATCATCAAAAAATTCGTATGGAGGAAAAGAAATAAAAGTCAGCCCAAAACCTCATAAGGCGGCTCTTCCAGCATCTCCGCCTTAAGCGAAGCCGGCTCAAACTGCAGCAGCAGCTGGTACTTCTCAATCAGGCTGTTATACAGCGGCTTCTCTTCATTCAAGAGCTTCTCGTAGATATCATCGCGCAAACGCACTTTGATCTCTTTATGGCCCTTCTTCAGATAAACCCGCTCAATCTCGCGCGTCATCTCATAAACCAATGATTCATTGCTCAACACGCGGCCGTGGCCGTTGCAATGCCGACAGTCCACGGTCAGAACCCGTTCCATCGACTCACGCGTCCTCTTCCTCGTCATCTGCACGAGACCGAGCTCGTTGATGGCAAGGACATTGGTCCGCGACTTGTCTGATTTCAAGGTCTCCAGCAAACGATCATTCACTCGCATCCGATCTTCGACATGTTCCATATCGATGAAATCGAGAACGATGATGCCGCCGAGATTGCGAACCCTTAGCTGATAAACGATCTCTTCCAAGGCTTCGAGATTGGTTCTGAGAATCGTATCCCTCGCGTTTACAGAACCCACGAATTTCCCAGTATTCACATCAAACGAAGTCAGAGCTTCAGTTTGATCGATCACGAGGTAACCACCCGATGGCAACCAAACCTTCCGCGCCATTGCCTTAGCCAGCTCCATCTCGATACCAAAGTGATCAAAGATCAAATCGTCACCTTGAAAGTGAACAAGCTTTTCGTTCGCGCCGGGAATGGAGTCCGCGAGAAAATGTTTCAGTTGATTGTAAACCTGCTCGTCATCGACAACGATTTCACTCACATCTTCCGACAGGAGATCGCGCGTCGTTTTCAAAACAAGGTCCGGCTCTTGGTAGAGGAGGGCAGGGGCCGCACAGCGATTGCGTTTGATTGCAACCGATTCCCAAATCTTCAAAAGGTATTCGAGATCCTTTTGCAGGTGTCCGGGAGGCGCTTCAAGAGCGGCTGTTCGAATGATGATGCCCATCTCGGGAGGGCGAATGCGTTCCACTTCTTCCGTCAACGCCTTCCGAATTGCTTCGTCCTCAATCCGACGGGAAATGCCAAGACTGTTGAATTCCGGCATCAGGACGAGATAACGGCCTGGAATAGTCACAACCATCGTCACGCGGGGACCTTTGGTGCCAAGCGGCTCTTTCGCCACCTGAACACAGATCTCCTGACCTTCGCGGAGAACCTTTTCGATCGGAGTCCGATTCGACAATTCGCGGGGATCCTGATTCGGGTGGGAGCTGACGCTCGCCGCATAAACCGAATCCATGACACCGCCGCCGTAGAGAAACGCCGAACGATCCGCGCCTATGTTCACAAACGCCGACTGCATACCCGGCAGGACCCGACTGACTTTGGCTTTGTAAATATTGCCAACCATACCGCGTTTAGTATGACGTTCGACGTAGAGGTCGACCAATCGGGTGCCTTCCAGAAGGCCGATGCGGGTTTCGGATGCTGTCGCGTTTATGATTAATTTTTTTGTCTTCGTCATCTTCTTCTCACTTTTGCCAGGTCGCTGCTATCTCTTGCATAATGCGATCGCTAGCGCCTTTTTGCTCGACCACGGCCTGCCACATAGCTTGGTGAGGCGGCTGAGTCGTCCAACTCAGATTCTTATACCATCGATAAAACTCGTGACCATTATGAATAACACGGGCGAGCCCCTGCCCGACGAGCACCTTGGCCTCCTGGCTTGTCTCAAACATCGGTCCAAAGCAGAGATAGAGTCCGCGACAGGCAGGTTCAAGGACGTTATGCACCCGATAATGCAAAGCTCCACCAACCCAGGCTAGATGAGCACAGCCATAGAGTTCTGGTAGATCCCCAAGCACGTCCACCAATAAAAATTCGTCCGCCGCAGTCGCTCGATCGTATCCGTCTGTGCTGACCCGACAGACCCGAACACCTTCCAGCATTTTTTGCATGGTCGCAATGTTCTCGGCCGAGAGATCGTGCGGAACCACAATAATCGCGATCTTTGGATCCAATTCGCGAAGCTGGCGATAGATGATCATGAATTCCTGCAAATCGTGTTGCCAGGCGCTGCCAATGACAATGATGCGGCGACCGGCAAGAAAGTCTTTCAAGGACATCTGCAGGCGACTCAAAGCGTCCTGACGTTCTTCTATGCGTTCCAAAACGCGATCGTATTTGCTATCGCCTGTCACCGAGAGCTTGTCGCCAGGACAACGCAAAACATCCCTATAGAATTCTTCATCACTTGCGCTGACCAGAAATATTTTTTTCATAGGTCTAAGGAGCGATGCTCGCAGAGATCGCGCCACACGCTTCTTACGGAGGTGCGGCGCTTCCACGCCATCGACCAGAAAGAGGGGGGCGAAACTCTTGAGAGTATGAACCATCCCGGGCCAAAGCTCGTAGCGCACGAAGACGCAAGCGTCAGGACGCAGCTCGACAGCAAGGTTTCGCCAGTAAGACGGACGGTCGGAAGCCACGAGCGCATAGGGGATGGTTTCTTTTTGCGAGCGGGCAAACTTCATTCCGGATGGCGAGAAGAAAAGAAGAAAGATGGCTGTATCACCACGCGCTTGAAGCCGTCTCAGCAAAGGTTTGGCCTGTTCGTATTCACCCGCTGACGAACAAACGAATAGAAAACACTTGGGATAACGCGAACGCAGACGCGCCCAGACCATGACCACCGATTCGGCTTCAAGTCGAGCCGCCCAGTGAGCGGCAAGCTTTTGGCTGAAGAGAGCCAAGAAACGGACGAAAGCTGAGAGTATTCTCCAGAGTCCTTCGTAACAGAGTAATTTGAAATTCATATCGATGGTCATAGGGATTTTGGCTTTTGTGAAGCGGTGAGCGTAATCTTGTTCTTCATAATGCGCTTGAGATGATCAACAACCTGCGTGGGTTGAATCAAACCGAAACAGAGTTTATCTCCATAGCGGCAGTCCTGCTTGCCATGCTTGGAACAGGGACGGCAACCCAGGAGCGAGGAGAAGGCTTTACTTTCCGGTCGCCAGGGAGGAAAGCCAAAGGCCTCCACGGTCGGACCAAAAAGAGCAACGACGGGAACACCGACCGATTCCGCCACATGCAAAAGCGCCGAATCATTGCAGAGCAAAGCATCCGCTTCGCGCAAAGCCAGTGCTGTTTCCCAGAGATTGAGTTTGCCGGCGAGGTTGAGAATCGGACCCTTCCAATCAAGTTTGTCGAGAATCGCGAGAGCCAGATCACGCTCCTGTTCATTGCCGACAAAAAGCAGACCCACGGCTTCATCCTTGAGAATCGGATCCTGACGCATATTGAGATTCAAAAGCTCAGCAATATCCTGCAGCAATTGAATCGGAGCTTTTTTGGTTTCATAAGCGGCACCCGGAGCGATCGCAAGCCAGCGGCCAAACTTCAATTCTTTCTGCCAGGCGGTCTCGCCCGTATCGTGCTCACTGAGAAGACTCGGGACCGCACGCACCTGATCCAGACCATCGAGCATCTCGACCGGTAGATGCACTTCCAGCGCGTGACGCAAAGTCTTCAACATCATTTCATACTGATAAACCTCGGTCGTTTGCATCTCGGGTGGCAAAGCCTTGCGCCGCCCCCGAAGGCGAGACATCACGGTCATCGCCCCTCGCTCGTAGCTCCGCTTGTCCGCGGTGTAGCTGGGAATCTTATATTCCTTCTTAAGCACCCGGCAGAGAAGCTGGGAGCGTAGATTGGTTTGCAAATCGACAACGAAGTGAACATCTTTGAGTTCCTGAACAACCTTATCCTGATAGTTACTAAGGTCGGGATCAACATCGACAGCTTTGATTTCAGGAAATGCACTAGCGATAAGCTGAAGTGCAGGCCGACGACCCACCCAGGTAATCTGCACGGGGGCAGGAATCTGTCGTAAGAGATCAATACAGGCTGTGGCAAGGACGACATCACCTATGCTTGTGCTTCGGATAATACCGATCTTGATCAACGGTAACATCGATGAAGGTGTGAACACGGCGCTATCCCTCCTTTGAATCCAATCCCAGTCGAGCACGGGGATGGGAGAATACCAAAGCTCACTTGCTATTCTAACTCCTATTTCGTCTTAGTCTCTCGAAAATCTATCAAAACTGCAGGGTCTTATCCTTTTTGTAAGCCGAAATTCCGTTTTCTGTCGCGACCTGCCCAGCATGACTGACACGCGGGTCATCAAGAGCAAAGGCATACGAGCAAAGGTTTCCTAAAGCTTGAACTTTGGAGTCCTTGGTACGGGGCAGGATTTTCCGAGTTGGGTGAATTGTGTGTAAAAGCCAAAATGGTACAATGTACCTAGGTCCGTTGCAGCTTCGATCTGAGGATCCTCAATGACAAAGAAATACGATCACGACAAGCCAAAAACAGAAGTGAAGAAACGTTTCGAGCGTAAGCGCTACCTGAACGTTATTTACTTCATCGACTCGAACCGGACGCGAACACTCAAGTTCAGCATTGGCACGAGTTATTTTACCGTCGGCCTCCTCTCAGCCGCCGTTATCTGGTCGGTCGTCTCAGCGAGTCTCCTGGTACGCGACCGCATCGTCATTTCCCAGATGCAAGACCACACACAGTCTCTCCTTGAGCTCGTCTTCAACTATCAGACCCGTTATGACGAAGTTTATGAGAAAGCCTATCCCGACAATGACTCCTCTCTCATGAGCGCTGCTCACGCAGCCGATCTCAAGGATGAGAAAGCTGAAAAGGCCGAAAAAGTTGCCAATGGAAGTGGTAAGGGCATGAGCCTTACCGCCAAGACAGCTCCGGCTATCGCCCGCGAAAAGCTTGCCAGTGAAACAGCTTCGACCCGTGGAACAGATAGCTCGGCCGCTGCCAAAGAGCCTCCGATTTCGATCGAGAATTTCTCAACCCAGGTCAATGAGCAGAGTATCTTGGTTCGTGTCTCGCTGAAAAACCTCAGCAGCCCGAATAAGACATCGGGTTCCGTGAAGGCCGTCGCAAAATTCGTCGATCTCGACAACAAACTTCATTCCTTTGAGAGTCGTCCCAAGGCCACTGGCGACGAAACACGAAATGACGAACAATTTAATATTCGTTACTTCAAAAACAAAGCCTTCTACTTTGAGCCGCCGAAAGGCGTATCAGGTAAGTTCATCGATCTGGTCGTGACGATCAAAGACGGGGAGGGTCGTTCCAAGGATTTCCCCTATCCCTTGAACAAAGAATTCATCGCCAAAGCCAACAAGCCTCAAGTCGTTCAAAAGCATGTGTCGCCCGCGGCTCCGCTCGCCCCGGAGCCTGCTCCTGAAGCCGTGACGAACGCAGCACCGCCGACAACACCCGTCGAAGCCGAGTCGCCGCCGATCGTGAAAGCAACGGAACCAAGCGATGGCCCTGAGTCTGAAGCTCCTTCGGATAGCAGCAATTAAATACTGAAGGCCTCGGCGACCGCCGAAGGCCTTTCCCCCCTATCTCATCCACGCTCCCTTTTATCGATAAAATCTCGCCCTTTTTGAGGACACGTAATGCTTAAAAAATATTCCTTCCTTCTATTTATAAGCACTGGTGCATTGATCACGAGCTGCCGCTTTTTCAAGTCCGAGGCCAGCCTGCAGATCCAGGCGCTCACGGGTGATGGCGAAGCCTTGACTCATGCCAAGGTTCTTGTGAACAAGATTCAGGTTGGCCAAACGGATGAGCATGGCTTCTTCAAGGCCAGCATGGAGCTTCCGGTCGACGAACCCCTGCTCGTCGAAGTCAGCAAGGCTTCGACCGAGACCTTCTACGCCCCTTTCTTTGAAACGATCAAAGTCAAACGTGGGGACGTTAATAATTTTAAATTAACCGCAACGCTCTATGGTATTAAGCAAGGCTCGACTGCCATAAACGCCGCGAACCCCAGTAACCCTGCTGCGGCTGCAGTTGCCACCGAAGCCGTGGATTCGACTCCAGCAAAAACTGAGACTCTCGAAGTTGGAGGCACGGTCGACAGCCCAACTCTTGCGACAGCCAACGAGGCCACCTCAGCGTCGGCAGCCATGACTATCAACCAAGACGCCGAAAACGGTCGCTCCCTGACCTTCTATGTCGTATCCGGACGGGACGCGGTTGAAAACGCTTCGATCTATTTTGGAGATGCCAGCAAGAAACAGTGGATGCATGGTTGCTACAGCAATACCAACGGCCGCTGCACTTTTAAAGTCCCTGAGCACCTCGATAGTATCGTCACACTGGTTCGTGCCAAAGGTTTTCAAACCCAAAGCCGTTCCTTCCAGCTTCTCGACGGCGACAAAGTTCGCTTCGAACTCAATCGCGGCAAAAGTCTCGAAGTCTTCGCTATCAGCCCCAATCAGGGCAATATGGAAGGCGTGGAAAACGTCAAAGTCTCTCTCAATGGCAAATTCCTGGGCAACACGGATCGCTTCGGCTCCTTCATTGCCCCCATGATTACGGAAACAGACGGCAAGGGCAAAGTCACACTCGAAGCCGAGCAGTGGCTCCCCGGCAAATCCGAGTTCACACTGAATGATCAAATCAACGATTCCATCATTCAACACTTTCAAAGCATCAAGCCTGTCGCTCCCCGAGTCGCCGTCATGGACTTTATCGTCTATCGCGACAAGGCCGATGGCGCCATGCTGAATCCACCTTCGCTTGAAGCTCTCCAGGCCTCTCTGGGCCAGGCCGGAGCCAACATCATCAACAGCCCGGCTTTGAACGGTAAACTGGCCCAATACAAAGTCTCCCTCAACGATCTCTCCGCAGGGACCTGGGGCCAACTCAAAAAAGTCGGCGAGCCCATCAATTATGTTCTTCGTCCTTCCTTCATCGAAGGCAACCAAGCACGCATCATTCTTTCGGCGATCGACCTTCAGGGCCGTATGGTCTATTCCGTTTCCCAATCCGTGAAAGCCAAAGGTTCAACCCAGGCTGTGCTCAACGACCTGTCTATACGTATGCTGCAAAATATTCGTCATGAAGGCGCTATCGTCGAACAAACTGGCGAAGACTTCCGCATAAATATCGGCAAGAACCAGGGCATCACCGTTGGAGACAAGATCCAGGTCACGGGCAATGTCAGACTCCCTAGCGGGGAAATCACAGCCTGGGACACGATCGCATCAGGCGTCGTATCCGAAGTTGGTCCCGACCGTAGCCGTATGAAACTCACCCAAACCCAGCCCAACACCAAAGTTGAGCCTGGCAATAGCGTCGCTCTCGATCGCCGGCCTTCGACAACAGGTGAAGCGATCAACCTCACAGTTCTCGAAGAGAAATCGCAAGGCCCCATCGGTCTCGCCGAAGTCTATGCGGGCGACCAATGGCTGGGTGCCAGTGACCTTTCCGGTCAAGCGACTCTCGCCACAGCCGACCTGCTCAAAACCAAAGACGTCAACGTGTTCAGCCCTGGCTTCTCACCGAAAAATATTCCCTTCGCCGAAGGCAGCAAGACGATTTCCGCAGCTCTGAGTCACGAGGCAACACCGGTACAGATCGAATCCCAGCCCTCAGGTGCAGTCGTGAAAATTAACGGCCGTGATCTGGGGCGAACCCCGATCGACACCGACATTCCCTATCCAGGCCCTACGGTAAATATTGAAATCGGCGGCGTCGACGGCTTTGAGTACATCACGCGCTCCCAGAGTGTGGGTAACCGCGGGATCATCCTGAAGGGCAATACCCAAATCACCCTCAACCGTGATCCTCAGCAGGATGCCCGCGTCCTGGCCAATGAAGGCAAGTTCATTGATGCTGCTCAGGTTCTGGAAGGCATCCCTGAAACAGATAGCGTTTATTTGCTGGCTCAACACCAACTGGGCGAACTCTATCTCAATCAACTGAGAGACCCCATCAAAGCGGCTTCTGCCTTTCACAAAGTGACGAGCAACGTGAACGTCGATGGCTTCAAGGACAAACGTTTCATTGGGACCTACATCAACGAAGCCGTCGCTCTCTTCCAGGCGGGCGAGCAGACCGCTGTTGCCGATAACAATCTCGCGATCAGCTACTGGCGTCAGAGCGAGGCGATCCTCTCCCGCACGGAAGACCAGCTTCGTTTTGTGCCTCAAGCTCAATACAATCAAGCCGTTCATACACTTTCCTACTATCGCGCCTTGAGTCTGCACAAGACCTGGACCATCACCCAGAACGCAGAAGACCAGGAGCATGCGATGCAACGCTGGAAGGATTATATCCAGGGCACGGCTCTCGCCCTCCCTCAGGATCAGCACTATGATTGGGTGAAGAAGGCGGAAGGTTACTTCCAACAGATCCAGACGGCTCGTAACAAACCAAGTAAAAATGCACGCAGCCCAGTTGCTATGTAAGGAATTGAGCCATGAATGATGCAGTAAAAAAAGATCCGGCTGAAGAGAAAATAGCCCAGAATAAACTCGAAGCTTATCTTCAGGGTCCACGCAAAAAACGCAAAAATTATGTCATTCTTGCTTTGGGTGATCATTTTGAGTATCAAATCGCTTCGGGTATCGAAAACTTCGTCAAGAAGTCCTATCCCGCGCTGGCTTTGTCGACGGCCAAGACCGTTGACGAACTCACTCGCCAGTTCGGTCGCAATATTTCACTCCTAGTCATTAACGATAGTTTCGCGCCTCGTGACGAAGTGATGAAAGTCGTCAAAGCTTTGAAAGAAAAGCGTCGTGACGACAATATTCCCGTGATCTTCCTGACCAAAGATGCAGAAGCTCTGATTAAGTCTTATCATGGCGAACTCCTGCTCTATCGTGAATCGGACGAATACCTCGTCTATCCTTCAACTTCGCTGCCGCAGATCCTCTCGCGCGTGAAGAACGGCATCGATGCCAAGAACCGTCGCAAGAGCCGTCGCTATCCCGTGAATATGCCGGTCACCTACTTTCACCTGACCCACGACACCAAAGCCGATGGCCGCCTTATCGATTTGAGCATGCACGGTGCTCTTCTTACGGCAGGTGAGAACACGATCTTTCGTCTTGGTGACCAGGTGAAAATCAGCATTCCCTGCAGCAACTTCATCCATATCGCAGATGGTGATTTCATCAAGATCTCGGGCCGGGTCCGCCGGGTCTTTATTTCCGGCAACCAGGTGGCCATTTCCTTTGAACACGTGAGCGAAAAGCAGGCGCAACTCATCGGCCAGCTCCTTCTTGCTATCGTCAGCCGCAATTTCACCGCCCAAACTAACAGGCTCAAAGCCCAATCTCCCCCGGTCATTTCGTCGGGAAGAGGGCGCTAAGCGGCGCCTCGCCTTCCGCAGCGCTTTGTGCGAGACTGCCTTGGATTCAGCCAAGGTGGTCCCATGCAAAACTCCATTCTCAAAATCCTCAAACGCCTAACCCACCCGATCTTCGTCTTCGTCGGACTGCAGGTCGTATGGCTTACTATTCTCATTCTCTGGATCGTATGGTTTCTCGGCCAGCAGGAAACCCTGGAAGGTCTCAAAAAGCTCATTGGCACAACCTCAATCGTCAGCCCAACGACCGGCGTTTTTACCCTCGTGATCGGTTGCGTCCTCCTTGGCATTATTCTCGTCGGGACTGTGGTGCTCTTTGTATTCACCCAGGTCCAGTCGACCGTACTCGCCCAGCAGAAAAACTTTGTGTCGAGCGTGACCCACGAACTCAGGTCCCCCCTTGCCAGCCTTCAACTGAGCTTTGAAACCCTGCAAAGGCACAAACTGAGCGAACCCACGCGCGATAAAATCTTCGGGATGGTCAACAAGGATCTTGAACGCCTCTCAAATCTCGTCGAACGTATTCTGATTGCCGGACGGCTGGATAAAGGCATCGTCGACTACAAAAATTCACAGGACGAAATCGAAGTGAAAGAGCTGATTTTGCACGTTCTCGCGCAGCAGCTTCACCTCGATCCCAAGCTCGATAGTCGCATCACCGTTAACTGCCCGGAAAACCTGATTCTTCAGGGCTCGCGGCTCGGGCTTTCGATCATCATTGGTAACCTCGTGGAAAACGCCATCAAATATTCACCCAAAGGTTCTCCAATAATTATCCTTGTCGAACTCAAGGACTACGAACTATGGATATCGATAGAAGACCAGGGCATGGGTCTGAGCAAGAAAGAGCAAAGAAAAGTCTTTAAGATGTTTCACCGCTCACCCCGGTCTCAAACCCAAGCCATCCCCGGCACAGGGCTTGGCCTCTTTATCGTCAAATCCGTCGCTGAGTCGATGGGCGGGCGTATCTGGGTCGAGAGTGATGGGCTAGGGAAGGGGTCGCGCTTCACCATAGCGATGTCGCGATCGAACGTCGTGCCGATTTCAGAGTTCATTTATAGCTGATTAAGGGAATTCTCATGCCTCCCAAACATATACTGCTCGTCGAAGACGAACCTCATCTGGCCTTCAACATGGAGCTCAACCTTCGCGAAGAGGGTTACGAAGTGAGTCTGGCCGTTGATGGTATCGAAGCCCTGAAGGTCTACGAGGAAAAGGGTCCCTTCGCCCTGATCATCCTCGACGTCATGATGCCTGGCAAAAACGGCTTAGAAGTGGCGCAAGAGATCCGTCAGCACGATAAGACCACAGGCATTCTCATGCTCACCGCCCGTGCGGCTGAAAGCGACATTATCCTTGGGCTTGAGCTCGGGGCTGATGATTACATGACCAAGCCCTTCAGCCTGCAGGAACTCCTGCTCAGGGTCCGTCGTATGGCGGATCGCAGCGAGCTCTTTCAACCCCAGACATCTTCAGGAATTGGGAAGTCGGAGAAGGTCCGCTTTGAAGATGTGTCCTGGGATTCCCGCACCTTTGAATTGACGAGTCGCCAGGGCCATTTTGTGCTGACTGCGCTCGAGGCAAAGGTGCTGAGTGAGTTCCTCACGCATCCCGGCGAGGTCTTAAGCCGCCAGCATTTGCTGTCCCAGGTTTGGGGATTAAGTGGTAATGTTGAAACTCGCACCGTCGATAATTTCATCATGCGCTTGAGGAAATTTTTCGAAGTTGATCCTTCTAAGCCCCAAATTTTATTAAGTATGCGGGGCCGGGGATACAAATTCTGCGCGACCATCGAGAAGGATGAAGGCTGATCCATGGAACTCGAATTTGAAAAATGGCATGGGAACAAAAACGATTTTATCCTGACCTGGTTTCCTCATGATCAGGTGACCTTTGAAGCCTTGCGTCGTCAGGCGCCAGTCCTCTGTACACGCGATGGAAGCGGCATTGGTGCCGACGGGATCCTGGTCCTTCACACCAAGACGAGCCGCGATATTCTGCCCTTTCAATTGAGCATCATCAACAGCGATGGTTCGCTGGCCGAAACTTGCGGCAACGGTATACGTTGCGCGGCTCTCAGTATTCTCTCGAAGCATTGGGCACAGACCCCGAAGGTGGAAGAACCGGAAGGTCTCGACCTGGCTTTGAAATCGAGTCGAGCATCGGTTCGCTACATCGGCAATGTGAAAGAATCCGCTCGTGGTCACCTGCCTTTGGTTGCTGTCGAGATGGGCAAAGCTTTGATTAACCAAGAAAATCCTGATTTCGATCAGGCCAGCAGCTTGGTCAAAAAAATATCCCAAGAATTATCCATGCCTCAGTTGCTGCAGGACTGGTCATTAGTAAGCCTTAGTAACCGTCATCTGGTTTTTTCATTGGATGAAGTATCGCCGGAACTGATAAGAAAGCTTGGCCCCATTTTCCAGACGAGCGAATTGTGGGATGGTATTAATGTTCATATCATCCGCAGCAAAGCTGTTAGCGATTCCGATCGCCGCCAATCTGCTCAAGCTCTCGGGCAAGCGATTGACGAGCTTTATGAAGCCTATGTTTGGGAACGGGGAGCAGGGGAGACCCAAGCTTGCGGCAGTGGTGCCTGTGCCATCGCTGCTTCAATCTGGGAATCTGGGATGACGGATCGGAGCGCTTGGCTCGGGGTGGACATGCCAGGCGGCAGACTCTTTATCAAACAGGCGTCTCGAGACGATCAGATTACGATGGCAGGTCCTGCTAAACTCGCGTTTCAAGGCAAGGTCACTATTTAGAAAGTTCAGTCTATGGATGAGGAATTCGCAATAAAGTTTTTGCCCATGATGAGCGTTCTACGCGCTTATCATTCGCATGAGGTCTATGGTCTGGAAAGTATTCCAACCAAGGGCCCGGCTATTATTGCGACCAATCACAGCCTGGCAACCTATGACATCATGTTGCTTATGGCGGCTGTTTACCTGCATAACGGCCGCATGCCCCGCTCGCTCATCGATCGGGCGTTTTACGTCGTTCCAGGTCTCGGCGAACTCATGGAGAGGCTAGGCTGCATTATCGGCAATCCGGATAATGCTTCGACCCTCCTCGATAATGGCGAACTCCTCTACCTCGCTCCAGGTGGGATGAACGAATCGTTAAGACCCTCTACCGAGCGTTATCAGGTGAAGTGGAACCGCCGCAAAGGCTTTGCGCGCCTTGCCATCGAAACGCAATCGCCGGTGATCCTCGCCGCCTGTCCGCACGCCGACGATATCTTTCAGGTCTACGAGAACAGTCTGACGAAGTGGTTCTACTCGCAGTTCCGTTTGCCCTTCTTCGTGGCAAGGGGCGTGGGACCGACTTTGATTCCAAGACCTGTGAAGCTCGAACACTTCTTGAGCAAACCTATGTATCCACCTAAAATGGCTTCTGATCCAGCCGCAGTCAAGCGTCAGGTCTATAGTTTCCACAAAAAGCTGACACAAAAAATGACAGAAATGATCGCACAAAGTGTTGTGCCCTATCAAGGACCTCGATGATGCGTGGGCTTTGGTCGTTTATTTGTACGGCTATTGGCACTCTCTTCGTCGCCTCTGTTTTGATTATGGTCTTGATTCCTCCCACACGCATTCTACCCGCACAAATCCTTGAAGAGAACGATCATCCGGTGAAGGGTGCTGATGCAATTGTGCTTTTGATGGGCGATGCCGTCGATCGTGTTCCGCACGTAGCGGATCTCTATAAGAGGGGATATGCGAAGAAGATTGTTTTTGTCGAAGCCGAGGATACGAAGCTTACGAGTTTGGGATTGCGATCGCTGGAAGGCAAGATGGTCTATGACTACCTAACAAAATTTCTGCATGTGCCGGCCGAAGATATACTTTTCAGCGAAAAAACCAGGGTTTCGAGCACGCAGGAAGAAGTGAAAGCGATCTTTCGCACACTGGAGAAGAATCAGTTTCGGACTGTGATACTGGCAACGAGTTGGTATCACTCGAGTCGAGCGCATTGGATTATTGAAAAGCACAATAAGAATCATCTGCGCATTGAAAGCCTGCCCAGTCCTATCCCAAAGGATTGGTATAAGAGTGAGCAGGATTTTCTATCGGTCTTTAACGAATATCTAAAATGGGTCTACTACTACGTTCGTTATGAGATCTTAGCTTAAGACGGTTTCTTGGCCGAAGCCTGCATCATCTTCTCGACAACTTCGCGCGGAACCATCGGTGGTTTCGCAAACCAATGTCCCCCATCGACAACCAGAGTTTCCCCAGTGATGTAGGCTGCAGCCGAACTGGTGAGGAAGACTGCGGCCATTCCAATTTCTTCCGTTGTTCCAAAACGTCCCAGAGGGATAGCACGTTTGAGTTTTTCACCCACTTCGCCAGGCGCGAGACGCTTCATGCCTTCGGTATCACCGATAGGACCTGGGGCAATGCCGCAGACGCGGATACCGTCGTGGCCCCATTCGGCTGCGAGATTGAGAGTGAGGGCGTCCACACCAGCCTTAGCGGCTGATACGTGCGATTGAAAAAGGGTGCCGACATAGTGAAGGTTGGCGGAGATATTGATGATCACGCCTTTGCTTTGTTTCAAATACTCATACGCGTAGCGGCACATATTGAAAGTACCATTGAGATCGATGTCGATAACGGTCTTAAATCCGTTCGGGCTGAGGAGTTCAGGTGGGGCAAGAAAGTTACCAGCTGCGCCGTTCACGAGGATATCGAGGTGTCCAAGGGTTTCGTTGGTAGCTTTAAGGGCAGCAGCACACATATCAGCGTCACGCACATCGCCAGTTTTATAGAAGGTTCGAACTGAATATTTGGATTTGATTTCGTCGCAGGCATTCTTTAGGACTTCTTCACGCCGGCCCATCATAGCGATGTCGGCTCCGTGGGCTGCGAGAGCCTGCGCGATACCGAAGTTGATGCCGCTTCCGCCACCGGTGATGAATGCAACTTTGCCTTTGAGTATGTCTGCTTTGAAGGGGGAAATTGTCATGATGGTTCTCCAAATCTTTGAGAGAACCAAAATAGCAGGAAAGTGCTCCGCGCGTAGCGAAAAAAATCCGCGAAGCGATAAGCTCCGCGCAGCGAAAGTAACGCCTCTAGGCACTTTCATATTTATTATGTTTGCGCCGGCTTAATTCCAGACGTGAAAAAGCCTCTGAAACTTGCGTCTCAAAGGCTTCTTCTATTTCTTCCAACTTCATGCTATCGACTGCAAATCATGAACGTAAAAAAGCCCCCGCATCTTTCGATGCGAAGGCCTTTTCACACTTATTATGTTTGCGCCGGCTTAATTCCAGGCGTGAAAAAGCCTCTGAAACTTGCGTCTCAGAGGCTTCTCCTATTTATTATGTTTGCGCCGGCTTAATTCCAGGCGTGAAAAAGCCTCTGAAACTTGCGTCTCAGAGGCTTCTCCTATTTATTAAGGGTGCGCCGACCTACTTTCCCACAGTTAAAACTGCAGTATCATTGGCGCTGAAGAGCTTAGCTTCCGTGTTCGAGATGGGAACGGGCGTTTCCTCTTCGCTAAAGGCACACCCAAAGCGGGTGTAGTTAGCGCGTCTATTGACGACTGAATATCTATAATCACTCAAAAAGTCAACGAAAGATGACCGAGTTTGAAAGTGTATTTTGTGTGGCAAAAGTTTCTCTCTGATCATTAGCTTGATGGTTCGCAGTTTCGTTTGAACCTATCAAGTAAGGAGAATGAGCGAATAAATTAAGCCTCACGGTCTATTAGTAATAGTCAGCTCCATACCTTACGGCACTTCCACCCCTATCCTATCAACGTCATGGTCTATAACGGACCTTTAGAGCCCGAAGG
>JACMPP010000117.1 GCA_014377445.1 Oligoflexus sp. | reverse complement strand
CAACCGTTCATGGGGAGAAGATCGTTCTTCGTATCTTGGACAAATCAAACCTTCAGGTCGACATGACCAAGCTTGGTTTCGAACAAAGCGATTTGAACCGCTTCAAAGCCTCTATTCATAAACCCTACGGAATGGTTCTCGTAACGGGGCCTACCGGTTCTGGTAAAACGACAACGCTCTATTCGGCTCTCGCCGATCTAAACCAGGTGTCGGACAACATCATGACAGCGGAAGATCCGGTTGAATTTACCCTGGAAGGCGTAAACCAGGTTCACGTCAAGCCCGACATCGGCCTGAACTTTTCCGATGCTCTCAAAGCCTTCCTACGTCAGGATCCGGACATCGTCATGGTCGGTGAGATTCGAGACAGGGAAACAGGCGAGATCGCTATCAAGGCCGCTCTTACGGGTCACATGGTTTTATCCACGCTCCACACCAACAGTGCAGCCGATACCATCGTCCGTCTGCAGAACATGGGCCTTGAATCATTCAACTTGATTTCCGCATTGCAGTGCATCGTCGCTCAGCGACTGGCGCGCCGTATCTGTGTGAAGTGCCGGGAACCAGATCCCTCCCTGAAACCCGAGTACCTTGTGAGCCTCGGCGTTCCACCTGATATAGCTGAAAAATCAATAGTCTACAAGGGCCGAGGATGCGACCACTGCAACAAGTGTGGATACAAAGGTCGAACCGCAATCCATGAAGTTATGGTTATCAACGATGACCTGCGCGAAGCGATCATGAGGGGTGCCCCATCGATGACACTGAAGAAAATCGCTATGAAAGGCGGCATGCGCACTCTGAGACAGAACGCGCTTTTGAAGATGCTTAAAGGTGAAACTGATGCGCTGGAGGTCGTGGCAAACACCGCGGCTGATGACGAATCCCTTGAAATTTCGGTGGCTTAATTATGGAATATTCAATGCCCCAACTCCTCAAGGCTCTGGTACAACAGGGCGGGAGTGATTTGCACATCACTGCTGGTTCGCCACCACGAATTCGTGTTGACGGCCAGATCGTACCTTTAAATTTGCCCGCGATGGCACCACAAAAGACTTTGGACTTATGTTATAGCGTCCTTACTGAAGCACAGAAGAAGCAATTCGAACAAAAGAAAGAACTCGATCTTTCTTTTTCCATACCGAGTATCTCCCGCTTCCGAGCCAACATCTATTTTCAACAGGGCAACGTTTCCGGCGCCTTTCGTGTGGTTTCACACCGCGTCCTAACCCTTGACGAACTCGGCAGTCCACCCATCTTGAAAAAGTTGAGTGCTCTACCACGTGGCTTGGTTCTCGTCACAGGTCCGACTGGTTCCGGTAAATCGACAACACTCGCGGCGATGGTCAATCACGTGAACGAAACACGCTATGATCATATCGTAACCATTGAAGACCCTATCGAATACGTCCACGCTCATAAGAACTGCATCATCAACCAACGCGAATTGGGCGAGGATACCAGCAACTTTCCAGCGGCCTTAAAATCCGTTCTCCGTCAGGATCCAGATGTGATTCTCATCGGTGAAATGCGAGATCCGGAAACCATCTCAGCGGCATTGACCATTGCCGAAACAGGTCACTTGGTCTTTGGAACGCTCCATACCAACGGCGCCGTATCGAGTATCAACCGTATAGTCGACTCTTTTCCGCCTCATCAACAATCCCAGATTCGCACCCAGCTCTCGATGAGTTTGGAAGCCGTTCTCTCGCAAACACTTCTTCCTCGTACCGAAGGTGGTCGGGTGATGGCGATGGAAATTCTGATCATCAATAGCCCTGTCAAAGCTTTGATTCAAGAAGGCAAGGTCCAGCAGATCTATTCAACCATGCAGACCGGCCAATCAGGATCCGGCATGCAAACGATGAATCAGGCACTTTATGCCCTTGTAAATCGACGAATCATCACCAAAGAACTTGCCACTGCAAAGAGCCCTCATCCCGACGAACTCCTGGATATGTTTATCGACAACAAAGCCAAAGGCACCGGCAAAACAAGATAGGATAAGAAATGGGAAAGTTTCAATACCGTGTTAAAAACCGATCCGGCAAGATCTTAAACGGTGAGATTACGGCCAGTGATAAAAATGCTGCGAAGGTTGCCCTGGCAAACAAGGGCCTCAAAGTCATGCGCCTGGTGACACAAGAGGACACAACGACAGGAACAGCCAACTCGAATTTCATCACCCGCATCTTCTTCAAGGATAAAAATGGCAATATGCAGATCCGTCTGGGATCACAATTGCCAACGACCAGGGAACTGGCTCTTTTCACCAAGCAGTTTTCCTTGATGATCGAAAACGGTATTCCCATGTTGCAATCGCTGCAGATGCTCGCCGATCAGCAACGCAAAATAGACTTTGCCGAAACAATTGAAAAGGTCAACCGCGCGATCGAAAGTGGTTCTACCCTTACTGATGCCTTGGAAGCTTATCCCTTGATCTTTGACCAACTCTTCGTGGCGATGACGAGAGCGGGTGAAGCCTCAGGTCGGCTGGATGTCATCTTAAAGCAGCTTGTGACCTATATCGAAAAAGCCGCTAAACTCAAAGCTCAGGTCAAGTCCGCGATGGCCTATCCGGTCATCATTATCCTCGTGGCCATCGGTGTTGTTACTTTGCTTCTCGTCTTCGTCGTTCCAACCTTTGCGAAGCAGTTTACGGACAGCGGACAAGAACTCCCCGCCATCACAGCGATGGTTATCGATATGTCCAATCTGCTCGTAAATCGATGGAAGGAAATCATAGCGGGGATGATCGGATCGTTCTTTGGCTTGCGTTGGTGGGCCAAGACGCCTGCAGGCAAATCAACCATCGACACGTATATCCTTAAAGCGCCCATTCTGGGCGATGTCATGACCAAGATTGCGGTGGGACGCTTTTGTTCGACCATGTCGACGATGATGAGTTCGGGTGTTGCGATCCTGGAAGCCTTGAACATTTGTGCGGCTTCATCTGGCAATACCCGCATTGAGGAGTTCGTGCTTAACGTTCGCGACGAAATCTCCAAAGGCTCGACTTTTGCCGAGCCTCTTGCGAACGGAACCCTATTTCCAAAGATGGTTATTTCAATGGTTGCCGTTGGAGAATCTACCGGTACGCTTGACGAGACACTGCGAAAAGTAACCGATATTTACGATGAGGAAGTGGATAACGCCATCGCCGCGATGATGTCGATGATCGAACCCCTCATGATCGTTGTTATCGGGGGTATCGTTGGCTTCATCGTAATCGCGATGTACCTTCCGATTTTCTCTCTCGCCGGTACCCTGGGCTAAGAGTCATCCAAGCTCTTTGCTCCAGCGATTCAAGCATTCGGTGCAGCTATAATTGAAGCTCGTTCCTTTCCCACTACTCACCTCAGGCCCTTGATGCTCGCATCGAGGGCACTTTTCCAAGCGGTGATTGTAGGAACAGAGAGAATTGCGACAGCGCCATTGACCATCATGTTCTTTCATTGGACCCTGGCAGGTCGGGCAACGATCCCTTGATCTTCGCTCTTGATCCATATCTTTTTCCCTAAATAAATTTCTCGTTTTGCTCGTAAAGTCCTAGGAGAAGTTCTCTGTTGCTTTGTAGGGATTCCAACGTGAGATAGGCCTGAAGATCCGCGAGGAAGAACATCGCGACGAGGATGAGGACTATAAGCACGAGAAGAAACTTATAAACACCTTTGGTCTTAAGCCCCCCCGTTTGGTTGATCAGACAAACGCGCTGTCACTGTCCTTAGCTGCTTTCAGATGATACCAGAGTGGAATTATCTGTCGCAAAAGAACTGACGCCTGATCGATGGAAAGCTGAGTCGCAGCATCGCTTTTCGCTTTATTCGGATTCGAATGGACCTCGAGGAAAAAGCCATCGAGGTAGCCTGTCGCAGTCGCAGCGCGAGCCAGAACCGGAGCAAAGTTTCGAAGACCTCCCGAAATCTCACCGCTGCTGCCGCCCGCAGCAGGAAGTTGGAGGCTATGGGTAATATCGAAAATAACAGGCGCCCCCATATCACTCATAACCTTCAAGCCTCTCATATCGACAACCAAGTTGCCGTAGCCGAAGGTAACTCCTCTTTCAGTTAAGGCGTAGTTCGGTTTGAAGCCTTTCTCGTTCGCGGCAGCAACCATTTTACTAATAATATGCTGAGCATTTTCGGGAGCCAGAAATTGGCCCTTTTTCACATTGACGGCTCTGCCAGTCTGGGCAGCAGCGACAAGAAGGTCTGTTTGACGGCATAAAAACGCCGGAATCTGTAAGACATCGATGACTTCAGCCGCTTCGGCGATCTGAATAGTCTCATGAACATCCGTGAGAACGGGTAAACCTGGATATTTTGACTTGATAGCATCAAACCACTTCAAAGTTTGTGGCAATCCAGGGCCTCGATAGCTCCCGATAGACGTTCTGTTAGCCTTGTCAAAGCTGGCTTTGAAGATTAAATCGAACTTCAGTTCCTGACTCAGTGCGTATAGTGGCGCGACAACTTCCTCTAAAAGTTCCATCGACTCAGCCATACAGGGGCCAGCAATCAATGTTGGTCGTTTGGGGCTTCGTGTGAATGAAAAGGCCATTTGCCTGTTTCCTCTCTTGGAAAATGCGTACGAAGTGATTTTTTTAGAATTCTAGACTAGGTCACAAGCCTGGTTATTTGATAGCCTAGAAAAGTTGGCTTGAGCTAGTCAAAGTCTTTCGACAGTTTGAAAATAGCTGTTTAAGAAAGTATTGACATCAACTCCAGCCTGCTTTAATTACTAAGCTCCCTTTCGGGAAAGTGGCTTCTTAGCTCAGTCGGTAGAGCAGTGGATTGAAAATCCACGTGTCCCCAGTTCGATTCTGGGAGAAGCCACCATAAGTTTCTATCGGTGGTGATATGGATATTTTGCTCACAACCGTACATACGCTTGCTGCACTGTTTTTAATCTTCGTGATTATTATTCAGGGCGGTAACTCTGGTGGCGTCGGCGCTGCATTTGGTGGTGGTAACTCAACAGGTCTCTTCGGAGCATCTGGAGCTACATCATTCTTAGGCAAAGTTACGTACCTGATGGCGGGTATCTTCATGCTCTCTAGCATTACGCTCTCAGTTCGCACGAGCACATCTGGTAAAACAGGTTTGTCGAAGAAACTTGAGCAACAAGCTGGCGATGTGAAGACAGATTCAGCAAAACCTGCTGAAACGACTACTCCTGCAGCGCCTGTCAACGAAACGAAGCCCGAAACAAAATAAGTATCCCTTTACTGCTCAGGTGGTGGAATTGGTAGACACGCATGTTTGAGGGGCATGTGCCGTAAGGTGTGCGGGTTCGAGTCCCGCCCTGAGCACCATTAGTCTACAAAATGATCAAAACCCAGTTGCTGCAAAGCTACTGGGTTTTTTCTTTGTCTTTATTCCAGAACATTTAAGCCAGAAGACATTCATGCACTGAATCAGGGATAACGGGCGCGTATCTGTTCAATCGTCTCATGCAAAACAGCTTCGTCTTCAGGAAGTACCGACCGCATGGCTTCTTCAAGACGATTGTCTTTTCCTTCAGCAAGGGCGATGAGAGCGTTTCTTCGAAGCCCCGAGCGTTTCGCTCGAGTCGCTGGAGTGCCTGAAAATCTCGCGACATATTCGGCTTGAGTCATACAGGCTATTGCAAAGGGATCGACCTCTGCGTCTTTTAAAATCACTTCTTCCTTCGATAGCTCATGGCTTCTGTTGTAAGGACAGGCGAGCTGGCAAAGATCGCAACCAAACAAATAGGTTTTCACCCAAGGCCAAAATTCTTCGGGGATCACCCCTCTATGTTCAATCGTCCAGTAAGCAATGCATTTGCGGGCATCGAGACGATAGGCCTCATCGAGTGCTCCGGTCGGACAAAAAACTTGGCAGCGCTTGCATGAACCGCAGCCCCCCGCTTCCGTCCGGCTATTGGCCTCGACAGGAACTTTAATATCCGCTTCCATTAGCACCTGATCGAGAAGGATCTCGGACAGGAGGAACATGCTGCCTTTTTCGGGATGAATAAAGCAGGTGTTTTTGCCGATAAAACCCTTGTTTGTGCGACTCGCTAGAGCGCGCTCCAGAAGAGGGGCGCTATCGACCATCACGCGACTTTTGAGCAGAGGAAACGTCTTTTCAAGTTCGGCCGTGATCATTTCACCTCGTTTTTTGAGGCTTTTATGATAGTCGCGGAGCCGAGCGTACTGAGCAATCCGGGCAGTCCCCTGAAGGGCTGCGTTGAGCTTGTCGCCCTGATAGTAGTTCAAACCAAAGATAATGGCCTGCTTTGCACCATCGAGCAGAAGCGCGGGATTCTCACGAAGATCCTGGTAGTTGTGAAGAAACTCCATCTCGGCGTTATAACCCTTATCCAGCCAGTCCTTAAAAATGAAAAAGGTTGGCTCGGGCCCTAGATTCACTAGACCCAAAAACTCAAGGTTATGCTTTTGAAAGAGCTCAGCAAGCTCCAGATGGGTAATCAAGAAGGCTCCTCTAGCTTTGACGCGCCACGGCCGACTTAATATCAGAAAAACTCGCAGCCCGCCCCCACCAAAGCTTTTGAGAGAGGAGTGCTTGATGAATGAGCATAGGAATGCCGTCCTGACATGGTATTTTGAGCTTCGCTGATCCCGCCAGTAGAGCAGACGGCGATCCATAAACAAGATCAACAAATCCGCCACGCAAGGATTTCAAAACAGGGCAAAAACGCGAAAGATTGTCGCCTCGCAGAGGCGCACTGGTGCATTGAATGAGGAGGGAGTCAGGATATTTTTTGAGCAGTGTTTCGAGCTCGCTGGCTTCAAACTTCACCCGTTGAATTCCGCTTGCGCCAATCGCATCTGCAGAGAGATTCCTTTGCATCACGAATACCGACTGCTGCGGCCTTTGGAATTGGATCATCGAGATGAGAGCCTTAGCCGCTCCACCATAGCCCATAAAGATGAAGGCCGAGAAATCTTCAAGCTTTGATCCCATTTCCAAAAGCCCGGCTATGAAGCCATCAGCATCCGTGCTTGTGACTTCCCAATGCGTGGTCCTGGGAATCAGGGTATTGCAACTCAGGCTGGGCTTTGCGGAATGTCCGCTCAGGACTTGAGCCACAGTTTCCTTATAGGGAACCGTCACGTTGAAGCCATAACAGTTGGCAGTCAGCATCGATTCAAAAAACGCCTCATTCGGAGGCTCGACGCAATCAAAAGGCAAATACACAAGGTCCAGTCCAAGCAATGCGGCCGATGTGTTATGGATCAGAGGCGAAAGTGAATGAGAAATACCTCGTCCAATCAAGCCACCAAAACGTGTTGATCCACTGATATTGAGCTTTAGATCCACTGCTTTTCCCTCTGCCTTAACCCCGAACATATCTCGAACGAATCGTGAATGGGATTCGTAAACATTTAATATTTATACAATATAATCATTGTGTTACAAATCTCAGGTGCATTGTCGTCATGTCGACTCTGCGTGAACGCCAGTCATGATATAATCACCTATGCTAAACAACTCAGCCCCTGAGATCTTACGCGATTGCGCGTCTATCAAGGGGATGCTAGAAAATCGGTGTGAGTCTCTCCTCGCATTCCTAGATGAATTGAATGATAGCATTTTCCAATTAAGAGAGCGTGGATCAGCAAAGGGCTATTCTTTGAAAGTTGTGCATCACAATTCTCTAAAGCCAATGAAAGCTCTTGAGAGACCGAGTTCGCTCACGATAGGCAATTTTGATGGTTGTCACGTTGGGCATCAAAAACTCCTGAGTCTTGCTCACAGCTTTGCTGAACAGCATCAAACGCAAACGACGGTTTTGACCTTTGATCCCCATCCTCGTGAGTTCTTCAATCCAGATGTATTCCTACCACGCTTATTTCAACCCGAACAAAAGCTAAGAGCTTTGGCTGAACAAGGCGTTGATACTGTTATTGTCCAAAGCTTCGATCAGGAATTCAGCCGCCTAAGCCCCGAAGAATTTTGCCGTGAACTGCTCCTGAATCAGCTTCAAACCAAGGCTGTCACGGTAGGTTACGATTTTCGATTTGGCAAAGGGCGTGCCGGTAAAATGGAAGATTTTGAAAAATATCTTCCCGCCTGCAGGGTTTTTGAAGTGGGCGAAGTGGACGTCGGTGACGATATCGCGAGCAGCAGTGCGATTCGAAAGCATCTGCAGGCGAGTGAGATAAAGATTGCCAACGCCCTGCTTGGACGCGCCCACCTCCTGGAAGGCACGATACAAAAAGGTCGGCAACTGGGTAGAAAACTTGGTTTTCCCACAGCTAACATCGAAGTGAAGAAACAGATGCTGCCGCAGGCTGGAGTCTATAGTGGTTGGGCTGTTCTCGAAAGAGACGCCCCCATTTTTCGGATTCCTGTCAATCGCATCCCCTGCATTATAAACATTGGTTATCGACCGACCATCGAGCAGGCCGAGCCTCAGCTCCTAGTTGAAACGCATCTCCTCAGCGGAGAGTACGGTCAAGACAGCCTCTACGATTTGCCGATCAGCGTTTATATTACAGATCATATTCGGGGCGAGCGTAAATTCACGTCGCTGGATGCATTAAAAGAGCAGATTCAAGTGGATTGTAAAGCAGCCAAGGCTTGGCTTGGCTGCCCTTAAAAACATGGCCTGGAATTAGATCGGCCTTGGATTGGAAGAAACTTCAAGCAGGCTCACTTCTGAAAAAGTACCTGCATCCCAGTTGATCTTGAAGCGTGCGAGGCGAATCTCACGATCACCCGTAACGTAAGACTCGATAGAAACCACCGCAAAATCCCCATCAAAACCAACAAATTTCGCACGCGCTGCCGTGCCATCAAATTGTCTTTGACCGCCTTCCAGCGTGTTATCGATCACCGCGCAGGGATTGGTGACAGCGTCTGTCCAAACCTTGCCTGATGTAAGACGCGCTGGAATCCAGGTGATGACTTTCGAATCGCTTTGGCGAATCAACTTTTGCACAGACAACTGGGTGTTTGCAGCGGCACAAGCGAAGGAATCAAGGCCGCTCACCATAAGGACTCGGCCATCCAGCGAGCCGCTGATCGTTCCGACAGTCAGAGCTTCCGTCGCCAAGTAGTCTGTCGACGTCCGGTTGTAGGTAAGCGCGGATTGAAAAATATCTTTTTGATTGATGTCTTCGACAACAGCGACATTTTCCGAAGTCGCCGTAGCGAGAGTGGGTGAAGTACCGTTCTTTTTGCGAACGCGGGAAGGCGATACATTGCTGGTCGTAAAAAGACCCGCTTGGCTTACAAAGAAGGGTCTCTCAGCCACTTGCACGCTTTTGGTGATGCTGCCATCGCTCGTCAGCGTCCAGGCCGGGCTCGCGGGATCGAAGCTGCGAATATTGACGACTTGATTGACTGCATCTGCCGTTGAAAGAGAAACGAGCTGGAGCTTGCCGCCGAAAAAGATCAGGCTGGGTTTTGCTTGATCCGCAAAGCTGCCTATTTCTTCGAGGGTGAGGGCTGCCGCGTCTCCGCTCACTTTTACGACCTTGATCGTCTTCTGCATCCCTGTCCGTTCAACATAAGCAAAGTAGTTATCAGAACCTTTGGCAAAGCTTATTTCATTCAACGAATGGCCCGCGGCGAGTGCAACGCTGGCAAGGCTGGTGCCGGTGAAGTGATTCACGATTAGTTCGTTGGTTCCAGCCGTTATATTCGTGCGGCTGAAGGCAATCCACGTTGCGGATGAACTGATGGAATTGAGGTATTCCTTGCCGGCTTTGGGATCGAGATTCAGGCGATCGTCAAGGCGCGCGACTTTGCTGTCAGCTAACGTCGAATCGTAGATATAAACATGAGCCAGACCATCATCTCTTTGTGAGATGAAAACGCCCTTGCTTCCGTCCTGGCTAAAGCTCGCCCCATAATCCTCGTATTTTTCCTGAAAATCAATTGTTGCTGTTTGAATAGGAGCTTTCGAGGTCTTAGTCGATGAGCCACCACAGGCTGAGAGCAGCGTTAAGGAGATAACTCCTAGAATTGAACGCATCATTGAGCTTGTTCCTAATTGAGCGACATGAAGTCGGTATATTTCCTATGGGCAAGCCAGGCTAAAAGGGCTATGCTCGATGGAAGGTACGATTAACACAGCTTTCAGCACATACGGCACCCATTATAATCATGAACTCTGACAAATTGCGAAAACTAAACATGGCCGATGATCACTACTTGAACCGTGAGCTGAGCTGGCTTGCGTTCAATCAGAGAGTTTTGGACGAAAGTCGCCGTGATCGCACGCCTCTCTTGGAACGCGTCAAATTCGTGACTATTTTCTACTCAAACCTTGATGAATTTTTCATGGTGCGGGTCGCGGGTAAAAAGCGGGCTTTGAAGGAAGGTATGCGCCAAGTAGACGAGCCTGATATAGCCTCGGTCGAAAGCACTCTGGAAGTGATTCACCAGAAAGCACGTGAAATTGTCGGTGAACTCTATTCGACTTTTCAGCGCTCCCTTCTTCCCCATCTGGCTCAGGGCAATATCCATCTCCATCGCATCCCTACTCTCAGCGACACACAGAGATCAGCTCTCTATCAATATTACAAACATTCCGTCTTGCCCGTTCTCACACCGCTCGCGGTAGATCCGGCCCATCCCTTTCCTTTTCTTGGCAATCGGAAGCTCTATCTCCTCGTTCAGTTTCACACACCGACTACCGCTCATCCGGCTTCGGGCGCACGTCCTGCGACGATTGCCTTTGTCGAGGTTCCCGGTGTGCTTTCGCGGCTCATACCCGTGAATATGGAAGCCTCAGGGCATAACTTCGTTTTGCTTGAGGATCTAATCAGTGAACATTTGGGCGAACTCTTCTTCGGACTCCCGATGAAGGCGGCGTTTCCCATTCGCGTTACACGAAATCTTGATATCAACCTTCTAGAAAGTGAAGTCGTCGATCTTCTAAGCTCGATTCAGACGGAAGTGAAAGCCAGGGAGCAGGCTGAAGCCGTTCGCCTGGAATACGCACCGGACCTTCCAAGAGAACTGCTTGATCTTCTTGAGAAAAAGCTGGGACTGGAAGACGTTGATACCTACGAATGCCAGGGCCCATTAGCCCTCGCTGACTTCGCGGCGCTTTACGAACTCAATGGCGAAAACTGGAAGTATCCAGCGTTCAACCCGCGCCTTCCCGAACGCATGAAGGGCAGTCGTTCGATCTTCTCCCTGATTCGAGAAGCCGATCTTATGCTGCACCATCCCTACGACAGCTTCTATGCGATCATTGAACTTCTGCATGAAGCCGCTTGGGATCCCGATGTTTTGGCGATTAAGCAAACGCTTTACCGCACTTCAGGGGATTCACCGATAATCGACGCTCTTATCCTGGCTGCCGAACAGGGCAAACAGGTGACAGCCGTCGTTGAACTGAAAGCTCGCTTCGACGAAAACAACAATATCGTCTGGGCCCGTCGTATGGAGCGCGCCGGGGTTCACGTTGTTTATGGATTTATCGGGCTCAAAACCCACTCGAAAATGACCCTGATCGTCCGTCGCGAAAATCGTCGCCTCGCCCGTTACGTTCATCTTTCTACAGGTAACTATAACTCGAGCACCGCTCGCCATTATGTGGATATTGGCTATATCACAGCCAAACCCGAGTTTGGCGACGACGTTACCCTGCTGTTTAACATCCTAACCGGCTTCAATATCATGGGCCGTACCGGATCGGATCTTCAGCCCACACCTTCGCCTATGAAGATTTTGATCATTGCACCGCTCTACATGCGGGACAACCTCCTGCAACTCATCCAACGAGAGATCGACGAGCAAAAATCGGGCGGCAAGGGTCTGATCGTGGCAAAAATGAACGCCCTGGTGGATCGTCGTCTTATCGACAAGCTTTATGAAGCGTCGGCTGCCGGTGTCGAAATACGGTTGATCGTGCGAAGCATCTGCTGCCTGAAGCCCGGAGTGCCGGGCCTCAGTGAAAACATCCAGGTCCATTCGGTGGTGGGGCGTTTCCTCGAACATTCGCGCATCTTCTATTTCCGCCACAAAGGAAAAGATGATGTCTACCTTGGCTCTGCAGATTGGATGCCACGCAACATGGACCGGCGGATCGAGGTCATATTCCCCGTTGAAGACAGCCACGCCAAACATCAGATCATAAACGAAATACTTCCGACATATTGGGCGGATACGGAAAACACCTGGCAGCTCAAAGCTGACGGGACTTACCATCGTGAAAAGACAGTTTCTGAAGCGGTCGACTGCCACCAGAAGTTCATTGAAATTGCCAGGGAACAGGGTATCAAATCCTTGCCTTACGATAAGGCTATCCGTCACGACCTCAAGCATAAGGGCCGTCCCATCCTGAGCAATCGCACGAACGTAAATGCCAGTGCAGCTACGGTCGCCGATTCAACGAAACAAAAGGACACGAAAAAAAATTAACCGGCTAAACTTCCAACCCAAAAATCCTTTGGCCGTGATTGATCTCGGGTCTAATACCTTTCACCTTGCGATTACAACGCTCGATGAGGACGGGCACATCCACGTCATCGACACTCAAAAAGATCACCTTCGTCTCGCCGAGATGCTGGAGGATGGTTATATACCGGCGAAGCTCTTCAAACGCTCTGCTGAAGCTCTCCTGGCCATGAAAAGCATCGGGCAAAGTTATCATGCCCAATTTCGATTGGTGGCCACCCAGGCCATCCGCTCGGCTCATAATCGCCTGGCTTTCATCGAGCACATCCGCAAAGCCACCGGCCTTGATCTCGAGATCATCGACGGTGTTGAGGAGGCTCGTCTCTCCTTTCTCGGAGTGATTCAGGGCCTGCACTTTGCAGACGAGCCCGTTATGACTGTCGACATCGGGGGCGCCAGCACCGAAATTGCCTGCGGACGGGCCAGTGACTGCAACTATCTATCTTCGCTCAAGATCGGGGCCCTGCTTCTCTCCAAGCGTTTTCTTTTTAAGGATCAAAGTGATTCGGCGATTGAAGACCTTAAGCAGATCGTCGAGGCCCGGCTGCTTCCCGTACAGGAAGATCTCGTCAATGTCCCCATCCAGCACGCGGCTGTAACATCCGGCACGGCGAAAGCTATAGCCCGCATGGTGCACTGGGATAAAAATCATGAGGAGCTTGATGATGCCCATGGCTACCTCATCACAGCCGAAGAACTTTTTCGGATTGAAAAAGAAATCAATCAACTGAAAACTTCGGATCGTATCGCAGCGCGTTGGAACCTGGAAATGCGCCGTGCGGATATCATTCTTGCAGGCGTGGCCATCCTCGCTCAACTCACACGCGTGCTTAAGATCCCCCGTTGGAAGGTGTCATCGAGCGGCTTGCGCGAAGGTGTGGCGACCGACACCTACGAACGTCAAGGCCTACTCCCGCCCAACAAATGGCAGGATTTACGCTGGCATACCATCCAAGGCTTCGCGAAAAAGCTCAACCTTGACCCGACTTTTTCCAACAGCACAAGTCAGCTAGCAACGCAGATCTTTGATCGCTTCCTGGCATTTGATGAATTTAAACTGCGCTGTAAAAATCCCGCGATCGACAGGGATCTACTCAAGGCCGCCGCCTATCTGCTTGAAGCTGGTAAGTTCATCAACTTCAGCAGTTATCACAAGCACACTTATTATCTCATAACTGAGATGAACCTTCTCGGGTTCACCCAGGAAGAAAAGCACGTATTGGGCCTCATCAATCGATACGCTCGAAAGACTCCACCCAAACACGGTAAAGCCGATGCCTTGCCTTATCTCGAACGCAACTTTAACCGGGTGTGTTTGATGTCATCCTGTCTTCGCATCGCCCGGAGTCTTTTGCGCACCCGTCAGATCAAAACCCATGACTTTGCTATCTTGAAGTCTGGAAACAAATGCACACTCGTCCTGAAGGTCGCTCCGGATCAACGGCTTGAAGCCGAGAAAATCGCCCTTCAAAAAGAAATCAAAAACCTTGAGAAGGCGTTGAATGTGGAATTCACGTTCCGCCTTGAAACATAAAAGCGGTCTATTATGAGTTCCTATAAAGCTTATCAAAGCCAACTCCAAAAAGCTTTCGCCCCAAAACACGCCTTTAAGAACCCTCTGATCGTTCTCAAAAGCGGCTCGGATTTCATGCTGAACCTTACGCACAATAGTCTCAGAGACCATTGGAAAAGCGAAGGCTGGAACTTTGAACGCTTCGAAGGCGCTAGCTTTACAGGCGAACGCTTTCTTCAGGCGACCTCCACCCGCTCCATGTTCGAACCGCAGCAGATGACTCTTGTCACCCAAGCCTTTGCGAGTCCTGATCTCTTTGATTGTCTGAAGAGTCTGGAATCAAGTCAATCGATTCAACCTGCCCTTTGTCTCCTCCATGGGGGCGAGGTTCCGGCGAAATTCCAAAAGGAGCTGAGCCGCCTTGCAGCCTTCGTCTTGAGTTGCGATGAGCCTGCGCCTTGGGAAGCCAAAGACTTTCTAACGGATCGCTGTCGCGTCCATGGCCTGCAGTTTGGTGCCGAGGCCGCGACCCTGTTTTTAGATTCGACCGGCTCAGACCTGATGAAAATTGAGAATGAGTTACGCAAATTTTCTTTGATTTTGGACCTAGGCCAGGGCCCCATCGCAGCGGATACCATTAGGCCCCATCTTGATTTTCTTCGGGAGGATAATGCTTTTAAAGTGGATCAGCTGCTTTGTCAGGAGGCCTACCCACAGGCTCTACTCCTGCTCAAAGGTCTTCTGGATCGGGGGGAAAGCTCTCTCGCCGTTCTAGCCATTCTCGCCATGCATTGCCGAAAAGCTCTTCAGATACAGGCAGGTATGAAGTCAGGCCAAAGTCCGGCCGATCTCGCGCGCGAATTGCGAATCCCGCCTTCGGTGGTGCAAAATTATTTGCCTTACATCCGAAAGAGGAGTGCCGTCGTTTTTCAAAAAGCTCTGAATCTTTGTCATGAGGCGGATCGACGTCTGAAATCGATTCGCCATGGTGAGGAGATTTGGTTGGATCGGATCGTCTGGGAACTGATGCCCGCTCCCAAAGCGTAACGGTTTAAGCCTTGAGGCCGCCGTTTTTCTGGCGAGGAGAAAGGGTGAGGACTTCGACAGTCCAATCGCTGCGAATCGCCAGAGTATGTTCGAACTGAGCGGAGAGCGATCCATCGATCGTCAACGCTGTCCAACCATCCTTCAAGACCTTCGTGCGATAGTTCCCCTCATTGATCATCGGCTCGATCGTAAAGACCATTCCGACTTCGAGACGCTGGCCGCGGCCTTTGTCACCGTAATGAAAAATTTGTGGATCTTCGTGAAAGACTTTGCCGATACCGTGGCCGACGAAATCACGGACGACCGAATAGCCAAGGCCTTCCGCATAACTTTGAATCGCGTGACCGATATCACCGACCCGAGCCCCTTCCTTCACTTCAGCAATCCCACGCTTAAGAGACTCTTCGGTGACTTCAACGAGCTTTCGGGCTTTCTCGGAGACGCTGCCGACAAAAAAGGTCCGCGAGCTGTCGCCGTGATAACCGTTTACGATAGGGGTGACGTCGATATTGATGATGTCACCCTCCTTGAGTTTGGCCTTTGCCGAGGGAATTCCGTGACAGACGACATCGTTGATCGATGTACACATCGATTTTGGGTAGCCGCGATAGTTGAGAGGGGCAGAGATCGCACCTCGTTTTGTTGTAAAACTATGAACTATGTCGTTCAGCTCCAGAGTCGTAACACCAGGTTTTACATGAGCTTCGATCATGTCGAGCAGTTCACCGGCGAGTTCACCCGCTGGGCGCATTTGATCAATTTCTGCATCAGTTTTAAGGTAGATCACGATTTTTTCCTCTATTGCTAATATCTTAGCGCTCAAACACAGCACGGATCCAGTCCGGGCTTTTCACGCTGATGACCTTGGGGGCGGCCATACCTTTGCCGTACTGCATACAACTTTTATGCTGGACTAGCACGGAAAAAGGTTCCTTTTTGTAAACCAGGTCATGAATGTTTTCGAGAAGGGAAAAATCAGGTTTCGCTTGCGTTAAACTCAGATTGTAACGGCTCATGGCCTGGTCAATTTCGTTGAAATGATAGGTCCAGGGCCAAACATCCGAACTGCGTTTACTGTGTAACAGAGGCGCCAGATCGTTCTCGGGCCAGCTCCCAGCAATCCCAGCCAACATTCCATCGGCCTTTTCATCCTTGCCGACCATCTTCAGCTTCATGCCCAAAGCCCGGAAACTGTCGTCAAGAACCTTGCGGAGGAGGCTCGAGTCCCTACTCTTATCCGTGGCGATCGACAGCTCAAGGACATCGCCCTTAGGCGTTCTTCGATAGCCATCACGCTCGGACCGCACCAGCCCAAGCTGATTGAGTATGCTGTCCGCTTTTTTAAGGTCGTAAGGCAGGACGAGCAGAGACTTCTTGTAACCGGGATGCGTTCGCAGGATCGGAGCCGAAATGAGATCGCCCAGGGAGCCCGCACCAGCCCTTAGAAGCGCTCCTCGGGGAAGGATGTAGGTCATCGCCTTTCGAAACTGCTCATCCTTCGTGTAGGGCCCTTCCGGGTTCCAGGCAATGATCGTCATAATAGGAAGATCAAGGGAAGAGGGGCAACTCAACTCCTCTTCGATCTGACGCTCAAAAGTCTGGGGGTGCATTTCGTTGCCAAAGCGGAAGCTGACAAAAGTCTCGCCCGCTTTCGCCGTCGGCAAAGGCAGCTCCTGGTTCAGGACGAAAAGTCGGTCCTTGCCGGCCACTATCCCCGCAAAGCCAAGGCCGGCTTCGTTCTTTTGAGGTTTAAGATTGCCGACACACTCCACGCCGGCATTTGTTCGCCGGTAAAATGAGCTGCGATTGAGAATATAGGGTCCAAACTCGGGGGCTTTATCCCAAACAACTTTAACTATCTTGCCGCTGTCCTCCACATGGAAACCCGGAAGCTCCCAGCTATCGCTCCCGACCTTCTTCACCAAAGCCGGAAGCTCTGCTGTGAGGAAGGCCGCCAAGTCCGCTGTTGCAAGGGCCCCGCCACTCCACCATTTGAGGCCGGGCTTGAGACCGAAGCTCCAAGAGGTTTTGCCATCCTGAAGCTTATCGAGAAGGACCAACTCAGAACTTGAGGTCTGCAGATTTAAACGGGTCAACGCCGGGCAAACATAAGTCCCCATTATGGCGTCTTGATTCAAGATCATCTTGTCCGGATCGCTTTCAGAGACGGGCCAACCGTAGACCATGAGCGGTCTTTCGCTTGCGTGAAGTCCAGGACTGGGCGCAAGATAGCCAAGTCCCAAGGTCAAAAGAAATGGGACGCGAAGCTTCGAAGGTCGCTGGAAAATAGACAAAGACATGGTGTCAACCTCGGCAAATTGCAGAGTGAACTTAGATATCAATCAGCGTCGCAGTCTAGGAAAGACGAGGATTTATGCAAAAAATTCAGCATTATGATATTGCCATAATAGGCTTGGGCATAACAGGCCTTTCTACCGCACATCACCTGGGGACGAACAACGATCTCCGGATTTGCATGTCAAGTGACGAAGAAGCTGAGGCTCCAAGCACCAGCACTTTAAGCGCGAATATGATCACCGGCGGCCTCATCGATAACTTCACTCGCATCGCCCAAAGACACGGTCCGGAAAAAGCTCAGGCCGCGTGGGCCTATTCCCATCATGCCTACGATGCAGTCCTGGCCTTTGCCAAGTCGCATAAAATCGAGACGAAGGAAGGCGCACGCATTCGACTGATCGAAACCGAAGACGAACTTACCGAATGCAAAAAAGCCGTTGATCAGTTGAATGCTGCAGGCTTCAAAAGCCGCATGGAAACTCCACCCGCTAGCTCGAAAGTCTTGCTGGGCCAACAAATCGATGAAGCAAAGGCTGCCTTCATCGACCACCAGAAGCTCCTCGATGTTCTCAAAGAATCGACGAGGAGGCATGCCCACATTGGGAAAACTCTGACCGTCACGCGGGAGTCCCAATATTTCAAAGTCGCGAGCGAACATGAAATGATTCATGCGGAAGTCGTGATTTACGCCAACCATTTGGGGGTTCGTAAGAGCATTCCGGGCCTCGCGGAAGCCCTGGTATCGAGTCAGGATCAATGGCAAAGAATGAAGTCCAAAAACGGCAAACTGCCCTTTCCCGTCGGCAGCCTCCTGACCTGGCGTCACGGTCACTACTGGGCTCACATAGAAGCGGAAGATCAGATCTGCATGGGCGGCGCTCGCTTCATCCGACCCCTCGCAGGCTTTGAAGCAGAACAGGCGGAACTCAGTGACAAGATCGCCAAACATCTGCCTGAAGCCTGGGCCAAGTACTTTCCGGATCTGCCTCTGAGCGCTGCCTTCGAGTCGAAGGCCGGACTCGACATCAGACCCTGTGACGAAATTCCTGTCATCGGACCTATGTTTGGGGAAACCGGAGTTTTCCTGGCTGCCGGGTATATGGGACAGGGTTTGAGTTTGGGGTTTAAAGCTGGTCAATCGCTGGCTAAGATTGTATTAGGAAAATCAGACGAACTGCCCCGCTTTTTTTGGCCCGAGCGGCTTAGAAGTTTGGCGGCGGTTAGCACGGAGGAGTAAGTGATGACGAGTGATAAAGATGCCCCTTCGGCCCGCATCGTTCGATGTCCCTCTTGTGGGAAGAGCACACGCTACGATCAGACGAATCCTGATCGACCCTTTTGCAGTAGCCGATGTAAAACGATGGATATTGCGCAGTGGGCGGACGAGAACTACCGCATTCCGACCAAACCCGATCACGGTGACTCGGATTTAGAGATCCCGAGGCAGGATGATGGAGACGAGGATTTTTGAGAATCAACGAGCGGACATGATCTCGATATAGAGTTCCAACTCATCGTAATAGACAGTTTCCGTTAGAGCGAGGCGGCTTTCGAGGATCCGGCATTGGTCGGATAAATCGGCGAGTATGACCTCACGATAGCCTTCCTTTTCCTCTTCCACGAGGGCGCCCTGAATCTCGAGCTTATCCATAACATCATCGATATTGTTTACTTGTTTGCGAAGGACTTCGAGTCTGAGTTCGCGAAGCTCGCGAATAGAATGAAGGGTCTCTTCATCGAGGGGGCATTCAAAGACAACACTGACCATGGGACTCCGCCTTTCCGTTTGATAGCCCGAGATGGGCTATCACTTTGGAAAGTGCAACTAGCGCGCCAAGACCATTCAGCCGAGGACCACGTCCCGAATTTCAGGTATTTTATCCCGCAAAATCGGAACTATACCGTTGAAAAGGGTGATCTGGGAAGAGGGACAACCCGAGCAGCCTCCGAAGAGACGAAGTGTCACGATTCCATCGTCCACATCCAAAAGTTCACAGCCACCGGCATGAAGCTCGAGCATGGGGTTGATATCGCTGGCGATGATTTCTTTGATTTGTTCGATCATAGACAGAATCCTTTATGCATACGTATCTGTTTTATTTAGTAAATATACCGAGAACGCCTCGAATCGCAGCTTGGCCCATGGCCTCGACAGCCTGCTCGCTGTTTCCTGCAGTATGGGGCGTTCCAACAAGCCTCTCTGACTCTGCCAGCTCTTTATCATGAAGCGGCTCTTTTTCGAAGACATCTAATGCAAGGCCTGCGATTTGTCCGCTGTTGAGCCCCATTTTCAGAGCTCTTTGATCCAAAATCGCGCCTCGACTCGTATTCACCACAAAAACACCCGGCTTAACCTTTGAAATCTCCTCCTCAGCAAACATCTTACGGGTCTGATCGGTAAGGGGAAGGTGAAAACTCAAGAGTTCGGCCCAAGAAATAATATCCTGATAGCCAAGCCTTTGAATTCCCAGTGAACTCTCTGACTCAGATTTTTCAAGGATATCGCAGTAAGCGAGGTCAGCACCGAGCATTTTCAAAAGACCGGCGACTTTGGATCCGACATGACCCAAACCGATGATTCCAACCTTCATGCCCTGCAAACCGCGACCGCCGTCCTTATTCCAGACACCTGTCGAAAGCATACGGGAGTTGAGGTTTATGTTGCGGCAGAGACCGATGATCAAACCGAGAGTATGTTCCGCGACGTGAAGACTGTTGACTCCGGATTCAAAGTGAACCCTTACGCCTCGCGCGGCACAGGCATCGAAATCGATGTTATCGACACCCACACCATACTTGGACACACAAAGGAGGTTTGGAAACTTCGCCAGCTCAGCATCGGTCACAGGCTCACCGCCAACCAACCAACCGTGAATGGCCTGACTGAAGTTGGGGTCATTAAACTTCTGAAGATGAACAGCATCGCGAAGATCAAGATAATGGACACGTCGAGGCGAGAGACGTTTTTCCAAGTCCTCTCGAAGATGCACATTCCGCATAAAGCTCGTCGCGGTGACGAGCAGTTCGGCGTTCGCAAGAGGAGCAGCCATTGGCTTTCCTAGTACAAGAGGTAAAAGAGTCTATCGACGGTAAGAGCGCCGAAGACGCCGAAGAGGTAAAAGCATGAGTAATAAAAGAGAGGCATGGCTCTTTGGTTTTCCCGCGACGTGTAGAGGCGATAAGCGAGCCACACGAAATAGAAAGTCAATGCGCCAGCGATGATTCCGTAGATCCATCCCGCAACACCGAAGACCGAAAGAGAAAGAACACAGGGAATGAGGAGCACGCTGTAGAAAAGAATTTGCTGTCTGGTGACTTCAAGCCCTTTGACAGTGGGCAGCATGGGGATGTTGGCCCGCGCATAATCATCTTTGTATTTGATCGCCAGCGACCAGAAATGGGGAGGCGTCCAAAGAAAGACAATGCCGAACAAAACCCAAGCGGGCCAAGCAATAGTGCCGGTCATCGCAGCCCAACCGATCAAGGGGCCGAAACAGCCTGCGGCGCCACCGATTACGATATTTTGCACGGTGCGCCGCTTCAAATACATCGTGTAAATCACGACATAGAGAAAGTTTCCGGCGACTCCAAGCCAAGCGGCGAGGGGCGTGGTGAAGTAATAGAGAAGAAAGAAAGAGGCCAGACCCATCGCGACGCCAAAGATTGCAGCCTTGGTTGTGCTGATCTTGCCCGCTGGGATAGGACGAGCACGGGTGCGCTTCATGTGCTGATCAATATCGGAATCGACGAGATGGTTAAAAATAGCTGCCGATCCGGACGCAAAAAAGGTGCCGAGCAAAGCCACCAACGCAAGTTGCAAGCTTGGCAACTCGTTCTGAGTCAGAAAGAGAGCTGGAATTACGGTGACGACGACCAAGAGGGATATCGTTGGCTTCGTCATAGAGAAGTAGCTTCGCCAATCTGTAGCTGCTGACGGAGAGATGTGAGCGGTGAGTGGAAAAGTCTGAGCCGTACCTTTGTGTTCCATAAAGAATCCTCGATGCAGAATCGTGCCTATCTTACTTCAGATGCGCTTCGGGAAGTCGTATTCTTTATAAGAAAGGGCGATAAACACAGACGCTGCATACCGCCTATGACTTCGCGCATGATAGACAAAAAATCAAACATCGATCGGATGCGAAAGAGCGATCCTTAGAATGGGGATGCGATATCCATCCAAATAGGGATCCAAACGCAAAGGAAGAATAGAATCGGGAAAAGGAACATCATAAATAAAAGAGTCAACCAACCCTTCTGTTCCCGTCGCTGCTGTTCAAGATCTTTGCTTGCCATGAATTACCTCGTGCAGAGTGGACTCAACTGAAGGGATTCTACCACGTTCCGATCGTCCTCCCCTTTCTATCACGGACTTTTTAAGTGCAAAAGGGCTTTTGCAGAGAATCTACCCAGCCATATTTATGGAGTTTAGCTTCTCTTGCTCAGCCATTTATACACTTCCCAATTCCGCCATACATTCTTAACATACGAACTTGTCTCGCCAAAACTAAGACCTTCCGCCCATACAATCAAATCGCTCGCATCACGCCGAGCAATCCACGTATCGACGACATACTCACCTGCATTATACGCGGCAATCGAACGTGGCCATTTGTTCTGATATCGCTTGCCGAGTTTGCTCAAATAAAACGAACCCAGTTGAATGTTCAGATCGGCCTCCTTAAGCCGCTCCGACATACCACTTGCGTTGATCCCTTTATCGCGCGCCATGTCCTGGGCTGTCGCCGGCATAAGCTGCATAAGTCCTATCGCGCCAACAGGGGATTCCACCGTGGTGCGGAAGCTGCTTTCCTGCCGAGTGATTCCCCAAATGAGCTCTGGCTCAAGAAAGGTTTCAGCGGAAGCCTTGGCCACCTCCGCTGGATAAGGCCTTGGGAAAAAGATGAGAAGCTGCTCCGGATAGTCTGCCCAGAGGCCAGGTTGCGACTGATTGATCTGCGAGCTCAAACTAATCGAAAGATTATATTGTTGAGCCATGTTCATGAGCCTCGTTGCATAAAGGCTCGGTTCCGTCTCAGCAACTAACTTCGGCTTCCCATTGATCTGTTCGAAAAGCTCCAGGCCGATGCCGCTGTAGAAAGTCTTGAGCTTCGCGGCGAGCACGATCTCGAGGCGATGAAAGCGTTTGATGGCTTCGGCATCGTCCCGATAGGCGCCCCAATCAAAATCATCGAACTTCGACAACTTGGAGGGCTTCGCTGCTTTAAAGTTGTCGGTCCATTTTACATCGGGGTCGATCGCTGGAATGCCGACGACCGAATAAAAGCTGAGAGGAGCAATGTTCTGAAGTTCTTCAAATGCATGTTCGGCCGAAGCTTTTTGATTGAGTTCCCAGTGGGCACGGCCAGTCCAAAAAAGAGCTTTGATTCGGAGGCTGTCTTCCAGTTTGTCGCCGAGGAAAATCTTCCAGGCTTTGATCGCCAGTTCTTTATCGCCCTTCCGGTAGTCGTACCAGCCTTCCGCCCACTGCAGGCGCAGCCTCCATTCCGTAGACAGATTCGGGGTGTTTAGGGCAACCCTGTTCAAGGAAAGTGATGTCGCGTAATCAAGCTGCTCATAGGCAATTCTGGAGGCAAGGATGTTGAGTCCATCAACCTTGAGATCCGTTACGATCAGCTGTTCCTTCGGTCCACGACTCAGGCTTTGCAAGACTGGAATTCCGTCGAGTCCTTCATGAGCGGCAATCTTGGCCCGCTCATAGTCACCCTGCATCGCACGGTTCCGTGCGACCCAATAAACGCTTTCGATGAAGCGTTTATTTTGGTCAAAGGCTGACCATTTCAAAAGATCGAGGGGAAGGTCGGTTCGCTGAAGAAGCAGCGATTGCGAATGATAAGCCTCCGTCGCGGCGGTTCGATCCCCGATCGCCTTTAAACTTCGAATAAGAAGCTCAGCCGATCGCACAGCCCTAACTTTATCCTGAGCTTTGTTCGAAAGTTCGCTCAGGGCTTGTCGAAACAGGCCGGCGGCTTTCGCGGAATCACCATCACAATTCGCGAGAAGTCCGTTCCAATAGAAGCGCTGGCCTTGACTCAAGCCGTTTACCCACGCAATCCATTTCGTATCCAGGCTTTTTCTACAGACGGCTTTGGCTCTTGCCTCCCAGAAAAGATCATCGGTTCCAACAAAAGTCGTGGGCGCCGGGAGGACGGCCAGCACGGGGCGTCCGATGATGGGCTGTGGCAGCGTGATGATCAACGCCTGAATTTTTTTGCTCAAAGCGACTTTATTCGTGAGAGCTTTCTTTTTTAGAAAAGGACTTTCCTCCCCGTCCTTGGTCGCGGCCAAAAGAATCCGAGCCAGGGCCTCCGAATTTTCGCCGTTCGCGGGATCAAGCTTGGCCTGAACAGTAACCCAACGTTGAAAAGCGAGATTGCCTACAGACCCGCGATCCAGCTTTAGAGCGGCAAGCCAGTGATTCGCCGCGGCGTCCCACTGCTGCCGTTCTTCAGAGAGTTCGGCCTGTGCGGCTTCAACGATATCCAGAGCATATTTACGAAGGTCCGGATCAGCCTTCAATACCCTCTCCAGATCTTCATTCTTCTGAGCCCAACTCGAGGCGGCCGGATCCACCTGCAATTCAATAGGAAAAAGCGCCCGATGGGAATCGGTCGAACACGCCGCAGCGAGCAGCACGAATCCACTGATAAGACTGGATTTTAGTAAGCTCGCAAATGGCGACGATCGACCTTCATTAACCATACAGAGAACCTTTCACGACCGTCCCTTCAAGGCTAACGGTTCCATCTAGAATTTTGCCACCGGCAGCAACCAGGGCGCGACTGACATCTTCACGGCAGTTTGGATCGGCGAATACCGCCATCACTCCACCACCACCAGCTCCACAGATTCGCGAGAACATCGCGCCTTTGCTTTTGGCGGCTTGCGCGATTGCCCGCGTCTCAACCGTTTCAATATCCGACCACAACTTAACACGTAAGTTCCATTCGGATTCGGATAATTTGAACACATCTTTCCATGCACCCTCACGAACGGCAGACGCCATGTTCGTAGCGATCAATCCCATCTCATTCAGGATGGAAAGTGTCGTCTTATCCCCTTCAAAAGCTTTGTTGAAAATGGCCCAATTGTTTTTGCCTGAAGCGCGCGACACGCCGCTATAGCAAAGGATCAGCATATCTTTCAAAGCAAAGATGTCTTGACCACGCAGTGTCTCAACCGATGTGCCACCCAGAGGATAATGGATGAGGTTAATGCCGCCGCGAAGTCCGCCCCAGTAGTCCTGGCAACCCGTTGGGACTCTAATGACTCCGGTTTCCACATCTTGAACGGTCTGTACCAGCTCGCCATCGGTCAAGAGCAGGGGTAAACCAAGTTCCGTCCGGGCCCGCAGTAGCGCAGAGGCAAACGCGATAGCCAAACAGGATGAACCGCCCAGACCGGCACCGGCTGGTGATTTCGCCCGCACTTCAATTTGAAGCGCCGGCAGGGTCTTGTGCCAAAAGCAGTGAAGAAGCTTGCTAAACAGGGGAAGGCGCGTGTCTTCCATCACGTCGGCCCAGGTGCCCACAAGCTCAAGGTTCTGGTCGAGGCTTTTGATATGATAGCCTTCTCCACAGGCGCTTACCGACACCTGCGCATCCAGTGTAATACCGAAGTTGACTGTGGTTTTATGCTGAAGAATGCGTGTTAACGGAGCGATGTCAAGGGTTCCACCAGCAAGATCAACACGTGTAGGACTGCGAGCAATAATTGCCATGAGGGCCTCCGTTGAATTCCGAACGTCTCGTTTCTTATCTATGGCTGCTTTTGAGCTCTATGCTAAACTATACCGAAAGCGTTTGAGGCATCCCAACACCAAAGTGCAGCGGCAGTTCAGAAAGAACTTTCTCTTGGCCTTAAGGGACATAGATATGGCGCGTCATATAAGTTCATTTTCTGAAAAACGGGTCATCTGCTCCTGGGACCTCGACCCCAAACGCAGCGACAAGACGAAGCTTAACCTTGAGCGATTTCTAAAGCTTCTTCCGGCACTCGAGTGGAAAAAGGTCAAAGGCATTGAAGACTCAGGCTTTTTGCCTTGCGACCTTGCTGTCGTCTATGCCTGGCATTTGAACCAGATCGAGCTGCAAACCTGGCTTGAAAATTTTGAGAAACGCTGGAAGAAACAAGGCGCTATTTGGATCCCGGCCCTGATAGTATCCCCGCTTGATATCGGTGATCTTATAGGCAGTATGGACCGCATTTGGGCGTCCAATTGGTACTTCGACATCATCCATCCCGATCACTTTCTCAGCCTCCCTGTGAGGATCGCGAATCTTCTTCGCATCCACGATCATCTGCACGAGCTTGAGCGCTATGAAAGTGAGATGAAGGTCATGCAGGACAATATCCAGGTGATTCAAAAACAGATCGCCGGTTTGAAACAATGAAAAGGAATCGATTCCGTGAGTTTTATACCACCCGATCAGCTCGATGGGCCCAACCTCATCGCGCAATTCATCATTGAATATCGTGGACGCGGACATTTTCTGCCCTACGATGATCATCTGTTGGTAAAAAAATGGATCGCCGATGCGGGCGATGTCGATACCTTGCTTCTCGTTCTGTCGGATATTATCCCTAAGTTTTTTGCTGCCAGTGCGGCTCAGGGCAAACATCCGCCTTCATTGACTCGACTCGATCGCAAGATAGGCCAGATTCTTGAGGCAAGACGAAAAAATCAGATGCCTGACCTTGGGCCCTAATTTCGAATTTAACTTGATTAAGAGGTTGGTATGAAGCTCAGTTCCGCCCTTAGCCCCCTCAATGACGAATCACTGAAGTCCTACTTAGCCGAAAAGAAAGCACCGCTTCTCGTCTCCTTTTGGGCCCCCTGGAGCAGTAGCTGTCAAATCCTCGAGCAGACCCTGAACGAACTCGCCCATGACTATCGAAAGCGAATGCAGATTTCCGTTTTGAATATCGATGAAAATGCTCATTCGCCGGCTGAATATGGCATCAAGTCGATTCCTCATATTCTGCTCTTCGAAAATGGTGAAATTGTCGCCAGCTTTTCGGGCGCGCAGCCTAAAAATAAACTCGTCGAAATTATTGAAACGCATCTATCGCACTAAGTCCCTCTTCTGTTAAATTTCCCCCGAAACGACTACTCAGGCGGGGGGAAGATATGAAGGGTGCCATCGAAAAGAAGAGCCTTAAGGACGACCGTCGACTCATTGGAGTCGATGAAGTGGGTCGCGGCTGTCTTGCTGGACCAGTCTATGCCGCAGTCGCAGCGCTGGATTATTATAAAATTGATCATTTGGACGCCACAACACGCGACCTTATCCGCGACTCCAAAAAGCTCTCGACTAAACAAAGACAAAAGATCCTGCCCGTTCTTGACCAGGTCTGCATCGAATGGGGTGTGGGATCGGCGAGTGCGCGTGAGATTGAAGCCCTTGGCATCGTACCGGCGACGTTTCTGGCTATGAAAAGAGCCTACTTGATGCTCAACGAAAGCTACGATCTTCTGCTCATCGACGGCAATCAAAAGCATCCGGATATGCCTATGGAACAGATGACCGTGGTGGGAGGGGATGCGCTTTGTTACGCGATCGCAGCCGCCTCGATCCTTGCGAAAGAGGCGCGCGATACCGTCATGAGAGAAGCCCATTTGCTTTATCCTCAATTCGGATTCGGGGATCATGTGGGTTACGGCACAAAAAGTCATTTGCAAGCGCTTGAAGAGCACGGCATTACCCCCTTGCATAGGCGCAACTTCGCGCCGATTCGCAATATGATGAGTGTGGAGCTTGAGCTGGTCTAAAGGTGAATGGGTTGAGGGCTATGTCGCGATCCAACTCGAGAGGAATGGCTGGAAGATAGCGGCTCGTAACTTCAGGCGCCGCGGCTTTGAACTCGATATCATTGCGCGTAGAAATGATCGACTTATCTGCATCGAAGTAAAGGGACGCCGTCATACGCGTCATTTTGATCCTACTCTTCTTTTAAGCCCCCGCAAAATACAAAGACTCTCGCATGGCATGAGCACCTGGCTCCAGATGGCCGCATGCAACGAAGTTGCAAATACAGAATTTTGGCTGTGTTATGTGGGTTTGTCTCGAACAGCGGGTGAAGAAGCGGAACCCGTGGCAGTCTATTGGATGCGCTTGGAAACATAAGGGGAGAAAGACCAAGAAGGATTTCTTTCCGAAAATAACTAAACCCCCTCTAGGCGCTTAAGCCGAGAGGAGGTTTGGTAAGAAACCAAAAGAATTAATCTTTTTTGACTGCCATGTAACGAGTACGGATACGAGCCGCTTTACCAGTGAGGTCGCGCAAGTAGTAAAGGCGTGAGCGACGGACGATACCGTGAGCTACAACTTCAACTTTAGCGATCTGACCAGAATAAGCTGGGAATACGCGTTCTACGCCGATGCTGTTTGCACCGATTTTGCGAACCGTAAAGCTAGACTCAGGTCCACCTTTTTTAAACGCAATCACAACGCCTTCGAATTGTTGGATACGGAACTTTGCAGCGTCCGCGCCTTCTTGGAGTTTGTAATGAATACGTACTGTGTCACCAGGACGGAACTCTGGAAGGCCAGAAGTTGCGGGAAATTTTTTCTTTTCGAAGTTAGCTATAATAGCGTTTTTCATGGGTATTAAACCTATTTCAGTTTGCAAGCTTTTTTAAGTGCTAGCCTGGCTTATCATTGCAGGAATGAGCTGAATACCTCAGTTCCTGGAACGGGTCAAGGGCTTGTTCCTTAATGCCTGCGGTGGTTAGATCTCAAACTCGACACTACGCGTGGATTAGCAGCTCTTGTTTTGCGTCGGCAAACACGTGGTAGAGCTCTTCTCGCTCTACTGTCGGAATTCTTTGACGCATGAACGGCAAAATCTTTTCTTCAACAGTTTCAGTATGCCGTTCAAAAGCTTCTAGAAGTTCGGCGTCATTCTGGCTTTTCCCCCGACACATCGTTTGTAGTCGCTTGAGTCCCTGCTGGTACTTCTCAAGAAGTGCATCCCCATGGTTAGCAATTACTGATAGCTCAGGCAAGAGGAACTCAGCTTCCAAAGATAAGTGAACTTTTAGACGTGACAGGATCGCATCCTTTGCGGAGTCATTGATAGTAGGCTGGGACAAATCAGCGAGGTCTGACTTGCGGCTTCGAAACTCCGCCTTCAACAGCTGCAGTACATCCATTTACTCTATCTCCTTGAGAAACTCCCACCTGGAGTGTGCGCGAAAATGCGAAGTTTTCTCAACTCTTACGATTTATGAAATGATGAAGAGGGTATAAACATTCTGCCGATAGAATTCAAGCAAGTGCTGCCGTGAGATTGGGGATGAATCTCTTCGAAATGTCTAGAAAAGCCTGCGCCCGTTGGTCAGGATCTCGTCAAAACCTAAAAAATAAGCTTTTTTCGAGGCATCATCGTCTTCGGGCAGGTATGCCAAAAGTCGTGCTTTTCGGGAGTGATAGGCCTTCAGTGTAGCTTTTGTAAACAGATTAAAGCCGGCAAAGCTCGGTGGAATACTGTAAGTCTTCCCAGCCTGTATCCCTGACAATTGCGGCACGCGCGCCACGACAGCCAGGCCGGCGCGATAACATTCTCTTTCTTGAGCCAGTCGCATCACCTGCGGGAAAAGCCTTAACGCCTGAAGGCCGCTCGCTTTGGACCAGAGAAGAAAGCGGCAGTGGTCCTTAAGCCAAAGCTGAGCTTTAGGTCCGCCCGTCTCGGCCCACTGGGCGAGAAGGTCGAGAGTGCGGGAGGCCGAGTCTTCTTTGATGTCGAAGGTCCAGTTATAGTCCGAATAGTCCTGAATGAGCTCGGGAAGACCCAGAACCGCCTGACCATCGTGGGTTTTAAGATCGCGAATTGCAGCCAGCCTTATCGTCTCAACGTTCTGATCAGAGTGACATGACTTCTGTAGACTGCTGTCATGCTGCAAAACGATATGCCCATCGAGTGTCGAGCGAAGATCCGTTTCCAGATACCGGAAACCTAACTTGATAGCTGCGTCAAAGGAGTTGCGGGTGTTTTCAACAGCATCAAGGCAATAACCGCGATGACTGATCCAGGTGGTTCGTTCCAAAGCCAAACTCCTCGCGCAGGATAGGGAAGGGAAAGCTTGGAGATTAAACGGCCTATTCCAAAGATAAAAGCCTTTCCGTTCAGAGAGCTAGACAGACCTCTCGAGGCGCTTCTTGATAATCGATGCGCCTTGCTTTATCGTCGGCAGTCTGATGGCAAAACTGCCACGGTTAGCCTGATCGCAAAGCCGAATACCCCAGTCAGACATTCAAATCGAGGGCCTAGAGCCATGACTATAGTGGAAGACAAAATCCAAGACAGCAGCCACAAAGAAGTGGAAATCGGTCTTACGCCCGCGGCCTGGACGATGGCCAAAGAACTTTCTGAAGCGACAGAGGAATACAAAGGCTTGCCTTTGCGCCTCTATATCGAAGGCAAAGGTTGTGATGGCTTTTATTATGGAGTGAACTTCGACAAGGCTGAGACAGACGATCTGCTCTTTGAGGTGGATGGTCTCGAATGCATCGTCGATCCCCGAACCTATCTCTTCTGCAAGGGGTCGACGATCGATTGGGTCGATGATGAAAGAGGCCAAGGATTTCTCGTTGAGAATCCGAAGGAGAAAAACTTCCGGGGCAAATTCTACAAAAAAAGCACCTGGAGAACGCGCCTGGAAGCTATGGCTGCTCAGGGATCCACACCCTGAGACACGATACGATAGCCTCCGCCATAGATGCTTTCTATGGTCAGGTGCGAGGCTATCAATTTATCCCTTACCCGCGAAATATGGGCTGAAACGCTTTTGGGCGAAACCTTCACGCCCTTCCACACCTCGTTGCACAAATCCTCGTGACTTAAAAAGCGATTTTGAAAACGGATGAGATGCCGGAGAATCTGCGCTTCTTTGTGCGGCAGATGCATCCAGTCCCCTTCAGGCAGGATTCTCAAGCGATTGCCGTCAAAGTCCAGACAGAGATCACCCAGAACTGTAAATTTGATCTTCTCGCCAGGGTCCCGAAAGAGCAGCCTTTGCATGATGAAAGGCAATTCGAGAAAGGATGCCTTTGCTACGAAATAGGCCTGTGACGCCGCACTGAGAGGCTCGCTGGCCACGACCACGATCTTGCTCTCAGGCCAGTGGATCTCGATGAGCTTTTCCAGATTTTCGACGTCGTCCACGAAGTCATCACCCTGGATGACGATGGCCCGTGGCGAGACCGAACTCAGTCGTCCGAGTTTAAGAAAGTTTTTGATCGAGGCAAAGGCCCTGACAGCAACATCACCTTGGAGGAGGGAGGATATGGAGCGTTCCATGCGACCCGGCTTTTCTATGACCCAGACGATACCCATGACATGCCCTCATTCTTACTGTTCGACTTCACAAAGACTAAAACGGGCAACGGCCGAACTGTTGAAACGTGAGAGAAGGTAAAACTTCTCGGACGGTTCATGATAAAACGCCTGTTCGAAGGCCGAGCCCTCCTTGAAAACACCGAGATAGCCGATCGATGCGAGCTCGGCTCCATTGTAACGATAGCCGGCAACGGAAATTTCATGGTCGAGCCATTGCGGGAGGAAGACCAGAGTTTCTTTCGCATTTCCCGCCAGGAGAGGCTGGGCGACGTGAACGCGGCTGAGGTTGATGCTCGCCTGCGCCTGTTTGCTGAAGGGATCGCTCGTGGCGAGACCGGTGACTTCCAGAGAGGTATTTTCCCAAAGCAGGGAGTCGCCTTTGATGTAGGCCAAACTCAAGCCCTTGTCGCTTTCGAGAAAGTTCCAGCTTTCGATCGGACCCTTCTCATCGACTTCGACAGCCGCTTCCTTTTTGCCAGCCATCCAGGGCGTGACTTTGAATCGAGGATCCTTCTTGCTGCTGGAGAGACCTCGGTCGATCGAGAGGATCCAACGTTTCTTTTGGGCATCGCTAAACGTCGCGACCTGATTACCAACCACATGACTCACCACGACCTGAGTGCCCTTATCCGAATGAATGGGGATCTCGATCTGCTGATAGGGCTGGTCATCGGTCGCTTCATCGGTTTTATCTTCGCGGACCAGGGCGAAGAGCTTGTCATCGGTAAGCGTCCAGGCGCCCAACTCGAAGACCTTCAGTTTGGTTGAAATTTGCGAAATGAGTGCGTTCGTGGCTAGGTCCCGAACCTGGAAATAAGGCTTGTCCTTGACCAGTGTATGGACGACAAAAACCGTTTTCTTGCCCGATATTCCAGCTCCCATGAAAGTGCCGTCGAGGCCCACGGGAAGACGCACAAGATTCTGTGGACTCAGGTCACCCATTTTGCGAAAAGCCAAATGATAGAAGTTCTTCACGCCCTTTCGAGAGGTTACTTCCAACATGAGGCTCGGGCCGCTACTTTCCAGGACCCTGACTTTATCGATGCGCAGATCCTCAGGAAGCAAAGGCAGGTCGCGGCAGTCGAGCGAACTCGCCTGAGAAAGCGCAGCCCAATCCGACTTCACGTCAGGCTTTGACCAGGTCGCACATCCCGAAATGATTACTAAACTCGCAATTTTTAAACAATTACGATGCATCAAAGCCTCATCTTAAGCTTAAGTATTTTCCTGGAAGGACGATAAAAGCAACAGGTTGTATGGGAATCATTGTATGCGATTATCGAGAATGGGCCAAAAACTTTTCCTTATCCTCGGCGTGGCTCTAGCTCCGGCTTGTCAATCCGTCGTTAAACTGGAAACACGTATTCCTGTGCAAGTTCCTTACATTCGCAATTCTGCCAACGAATGCTATTATCTCGATGAATTCATGCCGGTTCCAGATGCCCTGGTCAGCGGTGAATCCGGCGCGATGAAGCTCCGCTACTACACGTATAACGTTGCCAATTACAAAGATTGGGATAACCGCGAAATCATTCTTTCTTTCTATTCGAGAGATGATAAGTGCTGGTCTCTCTTTGAAGAATTCTACCTCCTTCGTTAATCCCCAAGTTTTAATTCTTTTCGAAGCGCCGTCGATTATCCGACGATTTCAAGCTACAATGAGTCATACATGTCAGCTTGAGGAGTCACGGGGTGGGTCGATTTCCTTCGCCTTTCAGTTTAGTTCTCTGTGGACTTTTGGTTTCCTGCGCGAGCACCGCGACGAAACCTGTTCAGGCGCCCGTCGTCGTCCAAAAAGAGAACGACACCAAGCTTCTTCAGGAAGCGAATCAATATGCACGGGACGGTCTCTATCGCGAGGCTTTGTACGCTTTCAATCAATTCCTTGAAAAAAACCCCGAAGACGCGGCAGCCAATCGCACAGTCGGCATCATCTACGTCAAGACCGGCGCTTACAAAAAAGCGGCTCAGTATCTCGACAAAGCCTTCGCGACCTTCCCCAATAACTTTGAACTCAACTTCTATCTCGGCGAATCGATGCGCATGCAGGCTCGCTATGGGGACGCCATCTATCACTACAAGCGCGCCCTGGAAGTCGATACTAAAAACACATCCGCGCTCAAGGCTTTGAGCTGGAGCTATTACAATATCCGTTATTACTCAGAAGCCATTCGCACAGCGAAACAGCTTAAGCTGCTCGCTCCGAACGATTTCCAGGTCGCCATCATCATGTCGCGCATTTTGAACAAGATCAGCATGAACGACAAAGCGCTCGCTCTTCTCAATCGCTCACAGACACTGGCCAATGCCGACAGCATTCCATTTCTGAACAGTGTGAAGGGTGATATTTTGCTGTCGATGGGTGAGCGTGAAGCGGCTGAACAAGCCTATCGCAAAGCTCTCCAGGACCAGCCTTTGCTGCCTGGCGCTCTGATTGGCCTCGCGAAAAAGTTGATCGATGACAAAGACAAGAAGAACAACGATACAGCGGTCGTGTACCTTGAAAGAGCTTTAAAGATTCGTCCGAATCTCTTTGAAGCCTATTACCTCCTCGGCAAGGCCTATTCCAAAACCAATCCATCGAAATCCTTGGAATACTATAAGATCTTCTCCAAAGAAGCGTCCTACGACCCAAGCTTTCAGCAGGAATTGGCTGAGATACGCCCGCAGTTGATTGAAGCCCGCAAGGCTAGCAACAGCAACAAGCGCAGCGATGCCAGATCGCGCGACGATGAGGAACAACTCTAAGCTCCCGCCTGGAGTCGAACTTAAAGCAGCTTCATTTCTTCTTTTTGGAAACTAAGCAAACTTCTTCGGGCATCGAAGAGGTTCTTGTAGGAATCGTAGCGGACTTTGAGTTTGTCGGATTCGCGGCGAGCTTCAAGCAGCTTTTCGAGAAAGCTGAGATACTCAGGATCGGTCTCGGTCAAGCGCTTGAGTTTCGCTTCACTCATCTTGTCATCGTCGAGTCGCAGCGAGATCTGCGCGCGCACGATCGACTTCATAAGCTCCATGTGTTCCGCCGTTTTCTTGGCGTCAACATAAGCTAGACCCACCTTGTTCGTGATATGGACGATCTCTTCGAGACCAAGCTTATCCCACGATTTTTCCTTAGGATTTTGACTCTTATCCTCTGGCACTAAGAGCTCCCTCTAAACATGTCTACAAATCTGCAGGCAAGACATGAAATGTCGCACGATCATCAAAATTTAGCCTTAACTTTCTGCTTCGTCAAACCGGGCTTAAGATTTATACAAATTGGCCGATAAGCCAATGGCATGGTGTATAATGGATTAAGCGCCTAACTTTTAAGACGATTGCGAGTTAGCTATGAGCCCTTTAACACTCCTAAGTCCCCAAGATTTCTTCAGAACTCAGGTTTGTGCCGCTTCGAAGTCACTCCAGATTGAACTCAGTAACGACATTGAATTCTATCTCGTGAATCTCCTTTGTGAATTTATCAATCCCTCGCAGCTCGCTCTCGACAACGAAAACGTGCTGGACACACCTTTAGCCCTTATCCTCAAAAAAGCGCTGGAATCTCCGCCAGATAACCAGATAAAAGTCATGAAACGTCTCGGCGATACGTCGCTTTACGTTTCGGGCTATTTTCAAGACTGCTTCAAGCGCAAGGCCGTTGATGTCAACTATTACATCGACATGGGATCCAACGCTTATGGCCACACCGCACAGCTCATGCGCTCCTACAAAAGTGACAGTCACTTCTCCAAAATCTACACCACCCTGAGTCTGGAGTTTAGAAACCTCGTCGCTCTCATCACTGAGATTGCCGAGACTCTGCTCGTATCGAGAAACGATGATCTACTCGATACCTATATCAAATGGCAAAACACGCAGTCCGTGAAGCTTAGAAAGGCGCTCGAGGATCGTGGTGTCCAGCCGGTGCTCTTTAGCAGCAAGTTGTCTTCATGAGCGCAGCGAAAAAGCTTCTCATCGAAACCGTCGAGGAGAAGCTCGCCACGATCTATCGCTTTCCCCTCATCACTAGCGCCGTTCCCTTCCTCATGAATAAAGAACAGATCATCAGCGAAAGCAGCGAAGTGCAGCCGCCTCGTGCCGCTGTCTTCCTCACCCAGGTCGAAGACACACTCGAGATCGGCATCTATATTCAGGACGAACTTCTCAGAATCCTTGATACCCACAATCCTCATCATGAACTCAACACCCATAATCTGGACGCCTACTGCGTTCTCATCGAAGAGCTCTCTCACTTCCACCTTCTCCTTCAGCGCTCCGAAATCGGACGTGGCGTGAGTAAACTCGAACTCGAGTGGCAAGGGGAAATCGATAAACTTCTCCTCGCGGGCCTGCTCATGTCCGAGCAAAAGAACGAATCCTGTTTCAAATCTCTCTATCGCTCGATCTTCGAAGACTCGACAGTTTCAAGTGATCCTGTCTACCAGGAAGCTTCGCACTATGCTGCCAAATGCTGGCATCGCCTTTTGTCCAAGAGTCGCCACCATCGCCAGGTTGCCCATGAGATCATGCCCGTCCTTCAAGCGGCCTATCAAGGCTGCTGGACCAAGAAGATGCGCATTATCCAAGGTCTTTAAATATTAAAAGGGCAGACCGTGAGGCCTGCCCTGAAAAGACTAGTAGCTACGAGCAGGAGTGAGTGACCGCTCCTACTTCTATTTGCGTTCACTCAAAGGCACGAAGTGACGTTCCTTGGAACCGATATAGATCTGGCGAGGACGACCGATTTTGGTGCTGGTGGTCTCAACCATTTCTTTCCACTGAGCTTCCCAGCCTGGAAGACGGCCGAGAGCAAACATCACAGTGAACATGTTGGTTGGAATGTTCAAAGCCTTGTAGATGATGCCCGAGTAGAAATCGACGTTTGGATAGAGTTTGCGCTCAACGAAATACTGATCTTTCAAGGCTTCTTCTTCGAGACCTTTAGCGATCGCAAGCAACGGATCCTTGACGTTCAATTTCTCAAGGATGGTATCGCAGGCTTTTTTGATGATTTTAGCGCGAGGGTCAAAGTTTTTGTAAACCCGGTGACCAAAGCCCATAAGGCGGAAATTGTCGTCTTTGTTCTTGGCCTTCAGGATGAACTTCTTGTAGTCGCCCCCATCGGCCTGAATCTCTTGAAGCATCTCGATAACCGCTTGGTTGGCGCCACCGTGGAGAGGTCCCCAAAGAGCGTCGACACCCGCCGATACGGAGGCGTAGACATTGGCTTTCGAAGAGCCGACCAAACGCACGGATGAAGTCGAGCAGTTTTGCTCGTGATCAGCGTGCAAAATCAGGAGAATATTCATGGCCTTAATGACCTCTACATCGGGTTCTTTGCCGTACATTTGCGCGACGAAGTCAGAAACGTAGTCATATTTCTTGGGATTTGCGTCGATCAAATCCTGGCCGTGGCTGGCGCGATATTGATAGGCAGCAATGTTTTTGACCTGAGCCATAAGCTGCGGGAGAACTTCGTCCTTCTGGGCTTCGGTGAGATCACCTTCGGCATATTCAGGATGAAAGCCGGCAAGGGCCACAACAGAGGCCGCAAGGACCGCCATCGGGTGGGCTTCTTTAGGAAAGCTTTTGATGATGCTTTTGATTCCGTCTTTGGTCGCAGAATATTTACCGATTTGATTTTCAAACCACTTCAAACGAGCTGCGTTCGGAAGTTCGCCGTAAATCAGGAGATAGGAAACTTCGATGAAAGTCGATTTCTCGGCCAACTCTTCGATGGGATATCCGCGGTATCGCAAAATACCTTTTTCGCCATCGAGAAATGTCACAGCGGAAGATGTCGCGGCTGTGTTCATGAAACCGTTGTCGATCGTGACTAAGCCAGTCGCATCGCGAAGCTTATTAATATCAAGACCGCGCTCATTCTCGCTTCCCTCAGTGACTGGCAACTCGATTGTATGTCCGTCGTAATGAAGTTCTGCTGGCTTGTTTGTCATAGGCATTTTTCTCGCTACAGTCTTAGTATTCTCCGGTGGGGTCCGGACCCTGTCTCGATAAACGAGGACCTTTGGGTATCGGAGCACCAAGAATAGAATTTAATGAAAACTGCCAACCCGCTTGATTGATTACTTAGATCTCTGATCTCCTGCTGGTCCCGCCCCTGCTTCTGGAAAAATCCTTCGAAGTCAGAAATCGGTCTTCAGGTCCGATCGAGAGACCCTAAATCTTGCGTCCTGTCAGTCACCTTAGATCAATTCATCGGTTCGTCTCGTTTCAGTCGAAGCCATTCTGCGGCGACTGAATCTTTCTGAGTCGCTAATTCGGCCTCGAGACCGGATAGCTTCTGCTCAAAATCAGAGTCCTTCGAAAGCAGCTTAAAGTCAGATTGAGCTCTGCGAAAGTCTTTTAGCTCCAAGGCTAGTCGAAAATGATGCCATAACGTAGGACGATCTGAGTTAGCCGCATCGAGCTGAAGCAGGCGACTCAGGAAAAAATAGCGCTCGTCTGCATGTTCAGCGGTATCTGCAGCTCTTAGAAGACGCCACTTAACATAGTATGGCGTGGATCCGACGATCGCTAAGAGAACAAATGCAAGCCCGCCAATGCCGGCCACTATACGAGCTCTCCGCACCTGCTGGGGAACTAAGCGATTAGGTGTTGCCCGAAGAATTACATAGGCTGCTATGACGCCAACCCCTAAGCCACCGATATGCGCTGCATTATCGATCTGCGGTATAATAAATCCAAATAAAATATTCGCAACTACCATTACTGTATAAGCACCAGCCTTAGGGGGATAGCCAGTAATTTGTTTGACCCGTTGTTGGATGGTTCTTTCGAAAAACCACGCACAGCCCAGCAAACCAAAAAGGGCTCCCGAGGCGCCTACACTCAGATTCAGACTCCAAACCGAACTCAGGATGTTTCCACCCAGTCCCGCTAGAAAATAGAGCAGGAGAAACTTGCGCACGCCCAGCAGCGCTTCTAGCTGGTAAGCGACGGCATAGAGCGCCCAGTTGTTGAAAAGGAGGTGCAGGAGATTGCCATGGAGGAACATCGGCGCAATGAGACGCCACCATTCGCCCTGAGCGAGCAGAACTGGTTCTTTAGCGCCCATCTTAATCAAAACTTCAAAGGGAATGGAGCTGAGCGAGGCTTGAGGGCTGAGAAAGACTTCGATCGCAAAGACGATGACGTTGATAGCAATCAAACGCCCCGACCAGGTATGGAGTAAAAATTCCATTCCCTTTGGCTGAGTGACCGGGGGAAGAAAGGCTTGGGCTGGCGGAGGTGTAGTCTCGATGGGACGATGATACAAAGCCAGCCCTCACAGAAAATTAAAGAATTTGATAGTCAGCCTGTGGAGCATGCATTTCAAGCCAACGAGCACCCCGGATTTCGCGGGTTTCATGCGTTCTGGAGAGCATCCAGATCGGTGTTAACCCGTACTCATGGGATGGCATAAAGAGCAGCACTTGCGTAATCTCATGCTCTTTTGCTGAACTGGCGATGACTTCGGCAGAAAGCTTCACAACTTGGCCCTCTGCGATCTTCACATTCAAACCTTCGGAGTTCAACACCAATTGGTCGTGAACGCCGTCCTTGGTCTCAGCCGTGAAATGAAGGACGTATTCGTTATCGACCTTTTTCTCGATGCGATCCAATTTATATTGGCCTGAAACGCGTTCTACTTTTTCCTTGGAGACTTCCTGGGAGAAGCCGCTTGCTGCCAAAGACAAAGCCGCGAACACCGAAATGAATGTAATAGCTTTCCGCATGAGTTTGTCCCCTTGTTTACTTAACATTGACTAGTTTAACCAGTTCACCTTTGAGCAGCCATTCCGCGACCTGAAGAATATCTTCATGCAGGGAGCGATCGACTTCCATTCCGGGCGACATAGCTCGAATGGCATCATATACCTTTTTTAGCTTCACGTTGGGCGTAAGGGGTTTCAACAGGTCAAGGCCCTGACAGGCAGCAAGGAGTTCGATAGCCAAAATATTCGAAAGGTTCTTAATGATACGACGCGCTTTCCAGGCCGCGATCGGACCCATGCTTACATGATCCTCTTTATCCGCGGAAGTTGGAATGCTATCCACCGACGCCGGATGGGCCAGGACCTTGTTTTCGGAAACAAGGGCCGCGGTTACCACGTGAGGGATCATATATCCGGAATTGAGACCGCCTTCTTTCATGAGAAAGGCCGGGAGGCTGCTCATGTTAGGATTGGTGAGCTTTTCCGTACGGCGTTCGGAGATACTGCCAACTTCGGCCGCAGCGATCGCGAGAAAATCCATAGCCATTGCCATCGGTTCGCCGTGGAAGTTGCCACCGCTGACCATGTCACCATCCTCAAAGCAGAGGGGGTTGTCCGTCACAGAGTTGAGTTCAATGTTCACCTTGGATTCAACATAGGCCAGGGCATCCTGTGCCGCACCGTGGACCTGAGGCGCGCAACGGAAGCTGTAGGGATCCTGGACTTTGGAACAATCCACGTGACTTTCCATAATCGGATCCGAATCGGCAAACATTTCGCGAATACGCTTCGCACTGGCGATCTGCCCTTCTTGCGGACGGATCTTGTGAATGCGTTCATCAAAAGCTCTTGTCGTGCCGCGGAGGGCATCGAGGCTCAGAGCCGTGATCACATCCGCGCTGAGGAAGAGAACTTTCGCCTCCTCCACGGCCAGGGCAGCAAGTGTTGTCATATACTGCGTGCCGTTGATCAAAGACAGGCCTTCCTTGGGGGAAAGCTTGAGCGGCTTTATTTTCGCGCTTTGCAAGGCTTCCTTAGCGGGAATGACTTTGTCCTTATAGAGGACTTTGCCTTCGCCCAAAAAACCAAGAGCCAGATGCGAGAGGGGCGCAAGGTCACCGGAAGCGCCGACACTGCCCTGACTTGGGATCAAGGGGAGAATATCGTGCTCGAGAAAGGCCAGGATGGTCTTCACACATTCCAGGGTGATTCCGGAATAACCGAGACTGAAAGTGTGAGCGCGAAGGAAGAGCATGCCCCGGACGACTTCGGGACTCGCGTAGTCGCCTACACCGCAGGCATGGCTTCGGACGAGATTTTCCTGAAGTTGAGTGAGCTTGTCGTCATCGATACGGACGTCGGAGAGATAACCAAAGCCCGTGTTGATACCATAGATGGTCCGGCCGGACTGGAGAGCAGCTTCGACATGTTTTCGGAACGCGATGATGCGGTTCTTCACTTCCTCGGAAAGTCTGGTATCGCTCTTACGATTTACGATTTGATCGAATAGTACGGCAGTGGTCAGGCGGTCTTGGCCAAAACTAAAACTCATCCAATCCCTCTCAGGGTATTAAGTGCGGCAACCTTATCTTTGGCGCCATAGAAAAACGTTCCAGCGACCAGAACATCCGCGCCGGCCTCAACGATCGAGGCAGCGGTCTCGGCGTTGACGCCACCGTCCACTTCAATCAAGCAGGCCTTGTCACGCTTCAGATCCTTCAGCATGGCTTTGAGTTGGCGGATGCGGGTCAACGATTCGGGAATAAACTTCTGACCGCCGAATCCGGGATTTACGGACATGACATTGATGAGATCCAGATAGGGAAGGATCGCCTCGAGCGAATGAAGGGGAGTACCAGGGTTGATAGCGGCCCCGGCTTTGGCTCCCTTCTCCTTGATCGCATGAATTAATCGGTGCGAATGAATCACGGTCTCGATGGGAAACACGAGATAGTCCGCACCGGCGGCGACGTAATCGAGCGCCACCTGATCGGGATTGTTCACCATGATGTGCACATCCAAGGGAATGCTCGACTTCGCTTTCAGCGCCTTCACGAGGGGAATACCGTAAGTGAGGTTGGGTACGAAATGCCCGTCCATCACATCAAAATGATGCCAGTCAGCACCAAGATCTTCGGCTTCTTTGAGGTCGCGGCCAAAATGCAAAGGATCTGCCGCCAGCAAAGAAGGGGCTACCAAGATCTTATTTTTCATTTTCAAGTTCCTCAGCTTCAAGGCGATGACGCTTCATGACCTTCTTTTTAACAAGATTGGACTTGAGCGGACTCATGCGCGTGATGAAAACGATGCCATCGATGTGGTCGATCTCATGCTGAAGACAAACGGAAAACAATCCGTTCGCGTGAACGTCAAAGCTCTTGCCGTATTCGTCCTGAGCCGTAATCCAGACTTCGGCAGCGCGTTCGACATTCTCAAAGATTTCCGGAAAGCTGAGACAGCCTTCCTGACCTTTGAACTTACCGGTTTTTTTCGTGATAACGGGATTGACGAAGGTCCAGCGTTTATCGTGCCAGTCCGCTTTGGCTTCTGGCGGCTCGCCGCGGCGCTCTTCCCAAGGAATAAAGATAGTTAGGACGCGTTTGGCAACGCCGACCTGGTTGGATGCAAGACCGATTCCGCCGGCTTCATCCATAGTCTCATGCATGTCGCGAACGAACGATTTAAATTCATCATTAAATTCCACAACTTCGCTGGATTTTGTCTCAAGAACTTTTGCAGGCCACTCTACGATTTTCATAACAGTCATGGAAAATCCGGCTCCCCGTATCTGCGTTTACGCCAAATAGCCTACTGTGTAGGCTGCCCATGCACAAATAGCAACAAAAAAGCACGGCTCGCCCATGGGAGCGAACGTGCTTTTTATTGGCTTAATGGTCGAGAGGGTTCGTCTGCTGTCGAGGAAAGGGCTCAGAATTCTTCAGTCTGTTTACTGACGTCTTTCGGCATTTCATTTTCAGAGTCAGCAAGAGCCGAACGGGCTTTGCCTTTGACATCTCTCCAGGCGGACTTCACTTCTCGATGAATAGCATTTACTACGCTATTTTCTACCAACACGTCGTAAGCATGGTCGAAGAGTAACTTCTCTCCTACCGGAATGCTTAACACATATACCCAAATCGTGCCGTATAAAAGCACGCGACCGACCTTTTTCAGACGCTCTTTCCAATCCATTCGAACCTCCAGATTCATGGAAAATAAGAAGAGCTTCTGAGCTATTGCCCAGAAGCACTCATTGCTTATCTTTAAATTTTACTCGAGTCGGACTTAGCTGGCGAGACTCTTAGGTCCAGTGATAGTTTCGAAGTTCTCGATTTTTACTTCGTGAAGTTTTGTACTCTCGAAAAGAATCTCAAAAACCTCACTGTAATCCTTCACAAAGTGCGCTTTCAAATTCTTGCGAACCTGGATGGGCAGCTCCATGAACACCGATTTATTTTTCTCGGGGAGGACAACTTCTTTCACGCCTTCACGAATCGCAGCCAAAAGCTTCTCTTTGAGACCACCAATCGGGAGGACTTTGCCGTGGATCGTAATCTCGCCGGTCATTGCCATACGCTTGGGAGCGGTGTTGAGCAAAGCCGAGATGATTGCTGTCGCCATGGCGATACCGGCCGAAGGACCATCTTTAGGAACCGCACCTGCTGGTACGTGGATATGAAGTTCATTGCGCTCGAGGCGAGCGGGGTCCAAACCAAATTCAGCCATTCGCGAGCGAACAAAACTGAGAGCGGCTTGAGCAGATTCTTTCATAACATCGCCGAGTTTACCGGTTAGAACCAAACTGTGTTTGCCAGTCGGAACCAGGGAGCACTCGATCGCCATCACTTCGCCGCCGTACTGTGTATACGCAAGGCCAAGGGAAACACCTGTTTGAGCTTCTTTGTGGAAGAAGTTGTCATCGTAACGCTGCGCACCGAGGTGGCGTTGGATCAACTGGGGCGTGAGTTTCAAGCCTTCGCCTGTATCCCACATATCGGTTTGTTCCGCGTAGATACGAGCCAGTTTGCGACAAACCGAAGCGATTTTCTTGTCAAGGCTACGGAGACCGCTTTCCCGCGTATAGCCGTTGATGATGGTCGCCACCGAGTTCTTCGTGAACACGACGTTGGCTTTATCAAGACCGGATTCCTTGAGTTGTTTTGGAATCAGGTATTGGTTGGCAATCGCCAATTTCTCTTCTTCGGAATAACCCGATACATCAATGATTTCAAGGCGGTCACGAAGGGGAGCTGGAATAGTGTCCAGTGTGTTCGCGTTGGCGATGAACATGATATCCGAGAGGTCGAAGGGCACGCCGATGTAGTGATCGACGAAGGAGAAGTTCTGAGCCGGGTCGAGGACTTCAAGCAAGGCCGACGAGGGATCGCCGCGATGATCGGCAGCCATCTTGTCAATCTCATCCAACATGATGACAGGATTGCAAGAACCCGCTGTTTTAAGAGCATTAATAATGCGGCCCGGGAAGGCGCCGACGTAGGTTTTGCGATGACCGCGGATATCGGCTTCATCACGAACACCGCCCAAGGCGATACGAGCAAATTCACGACCGAGGGATTTTGCAATTGAACGACCAAGGCTGGTTTTACCAACTCCGGGAGGTCCCACGAAACATACGATTGGGCTTTTCGCCTCTGGATTTAGCTTCTTAACGGCAAGGTACTCAAGGATGCGGTCTTTGACCTGCTCGAGACCGAAGTGATCGTCATCAAGGATCTCTTTGGCTTTTTTCAAGTTGAGGCTATCAACTTGTTTCTTGCCCCAAGGCAGAGCCAGGACTGTTTCAATATGCGTTCGGGTCAAGGCTGCTTCGCTGGTGTCCTGGTGCATTCTCTCAAGACGCTTGATCTGACGAGTCAGCTCTTCACGGGCTTCTTTGTTGAGAGGAAGAGCTTCCATTTTTTGCCAGTATTGGTCGAGTTCGTCTTTGCCGTCGTTATCGCCGAGCTCGGACTTGATTACGCGCATTTGCTCACGAAGGTAGTGTTCGCGCTGCATGCGGCCGATTTCGTCTTTCGCGTGAGACTGGATACGCACTTGCATCTGGTACACTTCGATTTCGCGAGAGAGGCATGTATAAACGCGTTTGAGGCGATCGAGGGGCTGATGAATAGCGAGGATCGCTTGAGCTTCGTGAACTTTCAAACCGAGATTCGAAGCAACGAGGTCAGCGAGGCGACCGGGTTCGTTCACATCTTCAAGGATCATAAGGATATCTGGGGAGAGGACTTTACCAAGGGCTACAACCTTCTCGAGACTGTCGCGTACCGAACGAATCAGAGCCTCTACTTCGCTTGAATTATTCGTGACCTTGGCTTCTTGTATCGTTTGAACAAAAACTTTTGGATAAGGTTCCGACTCGATCAGCTCTTTGACTGATGCTTTATGAAGACCTTGAACCAACACCTTCATGCGGCCGTCGGGAAGCTTGCGCGTTCTCATGATGGTACATACTGTTCCAATGTCGTAGACATCAAAAGGGGCTTCAAGCTTCGCTTCGAGGCCTTCACCTTCGTGACCCGCTACTTTGAAAGCGGAAAGAAAGATCTTTCTTTGCTTTGCCATCGCGCTTTCAACAGCGTTGATGCAAAGGTCTTCATTGATGAAGACGGGAACAATCATGTTGGGGAAGACCACTATATCTTTAAGTGGCAACAACGGCATTTCGCTGCTACTGACCGTGAGTTTACTTGCATTTGCATCCGTCATACATGACTCCCATTTGAGAGGACCGAAATTCACAACACTCTTATATTTTCGGACGTCAGGCCAATAAACCTTAATCCTTGAGCTGTAATGGAAGAAATCTCTGGTTGGGGCTACCTGAAGTTAGTCTGAAATCGTTAAGATTATCAGCAGATCACCAGCAGCATCATCGCATCGATCACCGAGACCAGGATATTTCAAGACTTTCTTGTCTTTCATATTTTGGCAGAGAGAGATTTCGCATTCGAACTTTTCTCTCTGTTCAATTCGTCGCCCGTTCGTGGAGATTGCCCTGATGGTGCGGCTTAGTTTGATCACAGTAGAAGAAGTTTGGCTTAACTGTGATCTTGAGATTTTTAGGGGATACAATAGGTCGAGTTTGCTATGGTTTTTCTGCCAAGTTTCGAAACTGATTTCTTCGATCTTAATCTTGCCACAAAATGTTTGGACATCGTCTTCTTCATGAGAGGAAGCGTTCGTTGCAGGCAATTCTCCGCTACAATCTCGCTTCCTCGTCACGACACACTTCCTTAAGAACTCTTAGGGACGGATACACTCACCATGGAGGGTCTTACGAGACGACCGTTGAGAGTATATCCCTTTTGGAATTCTTCTTTAACGGTATCTTCTTTCACATCCTCTTCAACGCGTTGAATCGCCTGATGAAGATTAGGGTCGAAGTTTGCGCCTTTCGCCAGGGTCGCCTTGAGGCCGTGATGCTCTAGTACAGAAGTAAATTGTTTGTGGACCATTTTCACCCCCTCAACGACGGGGTTAGATTGTCCTTCTGCAGAAAGTAGCGCTTTGTCGAGGCTATCGAGGACAGGAAGAAGTTCCTGGAGGAGTTTCTCTGTACCATATTTAAGCAGGTCAGCTCGTTCCTTCTCTTGTCGACGGCGCATGTTTTCCATGTCAGCCGCTTGACGCAGGTAACGATCTTTAGCATCGAGCAATTGTTCTTCGAGGCGTGCGACCAGGGTGGAACCTTCTTCTGCGTCTGTATCGTGAGCAGAGCTGCCTAGTTCTTCGTCGAAAGAACCTTCGTTGTTTTCGTTCTGAGTATCGACATTCATAAGCACTCCCAGAGTTGCGTAAATCCAGACCTCTTTTTACAACGCGAGGCTGGGATCCGCAAGACCTTGTCAACACTGGCCGACATCCCCAGGAGAACTTCAGCAGCGTATTTGACGGACTTAAATGGCGCTTGTCTTAGTTCTAATAGTAAAGATATTTTGCTGAGGTGAAAAGTAGGCAAGTCCTCCCTAGCAGGCATCTTGAAAGATTCGCCAGCTTGGCCATTGACAGTAGGGAAGCGCTTGCGTTAAATCTTTCTTCACTCAAAAACGCAATGGTTTTCGATCCCTGTGACTAAAACCAAAGCATGCCCGCAGCACCTGGAATCCGAGTTGACCATGGATACGCCTGTTGAAGTTATGCCTTCTGAATCGAATGCTCTTGGTAATGCTAACGCCTCGAACGAGACGAGCAAGCGCCTGTCGGCCTTGTCGCGCCGGGGAATACACATTGAAGATGCCGACCTCATAACGAGGCTGGATCAGTACTCAATCGAAGATGTTGTGGAATTGAAGATTTCACGATTTTTTGATCAGATTGGTACTTTTTACCCAGAGGACGTCTATGACCTTCTGATGTCAAAGGTGGAGAAGCCACTTTTAATTCAGATTCTGCGTAGAGTTGGTGGGAATCAAGTTCAAGCCGCGAAAATTCTCGGTATCAATCGCAACACGCTGCGCAAGAAGATCAAGCAGTACGGTCTATAAGTAAAAGGCTCGCAAGGGCCTTTACTCATCTGGATCGCTCATAGTCCCACCTTCTTGGAAAAGGTTCTGGAAGGAGACGTAGTGAGGCTGATAAGCCAATTTAAGAGTTTTGAGAGCACCGTGACGGTTCTTAGCGATAAGAAGTTCCGCGATGCCTGTCATCTCTGAATTAGGGTTATAGTATTCATCGCGATAGATAAACATAATCATATCCGCATCCTGCTCCATCGAACCCGATTCTCGCAAGTCCGAGAGCTTCGGTCGTTTGTCTGGTCGCTGCTCAACTCCACGGTTAAGCTGCGCCAAAGCAATGACGGGAATATGGAGTTCCTTCGCAAGGTTTTTTAAACCCATCGAGATTTCGGAAATTTCACGCTCACGACTTTCCGACTTTCCTGTACCTGCTGTCATTAGCTGAAGGTAGTCGATAACTACCATGTCGAGGCCGTTCTCTTTGTGAAAACGCCGACAGCGTGAACGAAGTTCCATGAGCGAGATACCGGGCGTCTCATCGATGCCGAGGTAATCCTTTTTCTCATAGATGCGCCGCGCCCCCTCCATCAGTCGATCCTGCTCTTCATCCGTCAAGTCACCCTTTCGAAGGCGTGACGAATCAACGCGCGAGATCGAAGCCAGGATACGAGACATTAGCTGTTCTTTACTCATCTCCAGGGTAAAGATCGCCACCTTCTGCCCGGCCATCGCCGCATTCGCGGCTATATTCAAAACAAACGCCGTTTTACCCATACCGGGACGTGCGGCGAGGATCACAAGGTCAGAGCCCTGCATACCGCCTGTGAGGGAGTCCAGATCGTTGAATCCGGTCGTTACCCCAGTGACTGAACCGTCTGTTTCCAGCTTTCTTTGAATATCCTCAATAGTGGATTCCAGGACAACGTCTGCCTTTTGAATCCCTTTCCGATCGTATTCACTCGAAATCGTGAGAAATTGTTTTTCGACCTGTTCGATGAAGGTTTCAATGCGACCTTCATACGATCCCGCCGCTTCGACAACATCCTGGCAAACCCGAATGATACTTCGTCGATAGAAGTGGTTTCGAACGATCTGAGCATAGTGCTCGAGGTTTTGGGAAACCGGACTGTTTTCAGTAAGCTCGATTAGGTAAGCAGCACCGATGTCTTTATGTTTGTTTTGTCTTAGCTTTTCAGTAACCGTGACAATATCAGCCGCTTCACCCGCAGCAGAGAGCTCGAGGATAGCCGTGTAGATTTTTTGATGGGAATCGAGGAAGTAATGCTTAGCCGCAAGGCTACCTTCGATCGCAGTTAAGGAATCAGCATCGCTGAGGATAGCACCGAGTACCGCTTTTTCGGCATCAATAGAATGCGGCAGCGTTTGTCCTGATGCCATGGGAAGGTCTCAAACGAACAATGGAGTGAATAACTTAACGACTATCGTTTATGTAAAGATATGAGGATCAGAGGAGTTTCACAAGCAAACAATTTTTAAATAATTCGCGCACTTGCAATTAGAGGCAAGTGCGCGAATTATTTTGAATTACTGTGCAGCAACAACCCAGATTTTGAACTTTGCAGTTACTTCTGGATGGACTTTAACTTCAGCAGAGTAAACGCCAACTTTCTTGATTTCTTCAGAAAGTTTGATGTCTTTTTTGCTGACTTTAACACCTTCAGCGGCGAGGAGTTCTTCGAGCTCAGCTGTAGTTACCGAACCGAAAATTTTCTCATCTTCGCCAACTTGTTTCGTAACAGTGACGGAGATTTTTTCGATGTTCGAAGCAGCTTTTTTAGCTTCACCAAGAATCAGGGCTTTTTTCTTATCGAGCAGGCGGAGCTGATGATTCAAAGCTGACTGGTTGCCTTCGTTTGCAACGAGGCCAAGACCGCGGGGAATCAAGAAGTTACGAGCATAACCATTCTTAACTTTAACCAAATCACCGATTCGGCCCAAGTTTTCAACATTTTGGCTTAAGATCAATTTCATTGCTTATCTCTCCTCAGCTTGACGCTGAGACGCAGCCGCTGCTTTCGCGAGTTCGACTTTACGTGCTTCAACATCTACTTTGTCGCCAATTTTGATGACGAGGTAGCGCAGAATGTTTTCGTCGATGCGAAGAAGACGCTCACACTCTGCGATGCTCGCTGGAGTACTAGCGGTATCGTAAAACATGAAGTGTCCACGGAAATTCTTGCGGATTGGGAAAGCCATACGCTTGGAACCCCAATCATCACGCTTCACAAACTCGCCGCCATCACGCTTCAGAATGTCTTCGTAACCAGCAAAAATCTTTTGCTTGTCTGCGTCTGGCAAATCGGCTTTAGCCACAACTGTAAATTCATATTCACGTAACAAAATAAAACCTCCCTTTTGGATTGAGCAGCCAACCCTATACAGGCCAGCAAGAGAGCTCATACGTATAAATAATATTTAGTAGTCGTCTCATAACTACGATCTCCGCGTTGGTCGTCGGTTGCCGGTCCTCATTTGCAGTAGCAAACTCCGGTCGTCAACCTTCCTCCCGCCTTGATCTCCTACTTATGAGATGACTCCTAGCGACTCTGTTGGAAAATCCCCTGAATCCTCAGAAGAGTCTCGTCCACCATCGCTTTTTCGACCAATTGAAGCTCATCGTCCACAAAGTTTGCTAAAACCCAATCGGCAACATCCATATGGGCTTTATCACCCGAGGGTTTACCGACGCCGAGCTTCAAACGAGCGAAATCTTCAGAGCCTAGCTCAGCAATGGTGCTGCGGATCCCGTTGTGGCCGCCCGCTCCACCACCCATTCGCGCTTTTACTTTTCCGAAGGGGACATCGACATCATCGTGAAGGACAAGAACGTCTTCACTCTCGAGTTTGAAGAAACGGCACGCTTGCGCGACGGATCTACCACTGAGGTTCATGAAAGTCTGCGGTTTTAAGAGAAGACAGTCTTCTCCGAGCAAACGCATGCGTCCAAATTCGGAATCAAATTTCTTTCCCTGCCAACTTACGTTGTTCCGGAGCAAAATTTGATCGAGTATTAAGAATCCAGCATTGTGGCGAGTTGTCTTGTATTTAGTTCCTGGGTTACCCAGACCGACAATCAGCTTCAAATCGCCACCGCTCCTTATACGAGGATAAGGTCTACGTGCAAAGCAACGCGCTTAACTGGGTGCAGTTGGAGCTCGTGAACTTTAGCTTTTTGAGTCTTGCCACCAAAAGTCAGGTTAAAGACTTTGCCTTCAGCTGTGTAGGCTTTGTGAAGCCATTTAGGGTCGAGCTGAATGTTTGTGTTACCAGCTTTTGCTAGGATAACTGCTGGAATGATACCGTCGCGACGCATTTTGCGTGCTTGGCTTTTTCCACCTGGTTCACGAGCAGTGGCGGCAATCGTAATTAATTCTTGTGACATGTCTTACTCTCCATATATCACCCCTGAATCGAACATGCTGGTCAGGATGATAAGGCAGCAGAGTGTATCTGCGGCTATCAAGGGGTGGATAGTCCACGCATGAGCATAGGGTTATATAGGGAAGTTTTCCGGCTGGCAAGAGGCTTGTGACGCCTCTTTTCCCTCAATTTGGGAAAAAAGGCATGTCATTTAAACAAAAAGGTTGCTGATCGAACCTGAGGAATGAATGCGTCGAATAGCCTTGGACAAAAGCTCGCCAACACTGAGCTGAGTGATTTTAGAACATTTCTTAGCCGCGTCGCTCAAAGGAATCGTGTCAGTCACAACAAGTTCCGTCAGAACCGAAGAGTTAATACGCTCAAGTGCCGGTCCACTGAGGACTGCGTGGGTAATGGCAGCACTCACTGATTTTGCGCCATTCTCCATCAAAGCTTCAGCCGTTTTGCACAGTGACCCACCGGTATCGCAAATATCATCGATAATCAGACAGTTTTTGCCCTTCACATCCCCGATAACGTTCATAACATCACTCTCATTGGGACGATCGCGGCGTTTGTCCACGATAGCCAAACCGCACTCATAATATTTTGCCATGGCGCGAGCCCGTTCAACGCCACCCGCGTCCGGCGATACGATCAGGAGATCTTCATGCTTTTGGAAATAAGGACCAAAGATCGGTTTGGAGAAAAGGTGATCAACTGGAATATTGAAGAAGCCCTGGATCGCTGAGGTATGGAGTTCCATAACTAATAGACGATCGATACCCGAGACCGTGAAAAGGTCCGCGATGAGTTTGGCCGTGATTGGGGTGCGGGGTGCGCTCTTTCTTTCCTGACGGGCATATCCGAAGTAAGGACAAACCAAGGTGATTCGTCTTGCGGAAGCACGGCGGCAGGCATCGACCATAACAAGAGCTTCGAGAATGTTGTCATTGGCAGGGGAACAGGTCGGTTGAATGATGAAGACATCTTTACCGCGAACATTGTCCTGGATCTCGACGCGAATTTCGCCATCTGAGAATCGGTCGACTCGTGCGGCCCCTAACGGCATGTCCAAATGCTGAGAGATCTTAGCAGCCAGCTCTTTATTTCCGTTGCCTGAGAATACTATCAAGTCACTGTCCATCGCTTAGGGCCCCTTGCAACAAGTTCGTGAAATATATATCAACAGCTCGAAATGCTATATATAGGAGCCTAGAGACGACCAAGGATTAAATCGATGGTCTGTCCGCAAGCGGGAATACTATGTTGTGCATGGAAAAAATAAAGGGAAGCTTAGCAAGGATGGAGTGGCTGGGGCGGAAGGATTCGAACCTTCGAATGCTGGAATCAAAATCCAGAGACTTACCACTTGTCGACGCCCCAGTTAGAATGAAATTGTCATCCTCGATGGGACCTAAACCTACCGCAGATTTTCAGGGGACGTCAAGTCCCAAACAAATTTATTTTAGGCCCGCGCCGAAGGCAAGAGGAGCGTGGACGCCTGGCCGAGTTTCCACTCGATGCCAGCCTCCTCCGACCAGTCAAGTAACCATACACCACTTCGATCATTAGATTCTTTCAAAAGCCTGTCCGACACGGCATCCACGACGGTCCTTTGAAAGTTACGTTTCAATTCCCGCCCTGCGAATGCGCTGCGAAGAACATCATTGATGATGTGCGTTCGCAGACCTTTTCCAAGCTCAACCCGCAACTCCCGACTCGCCAGGCGACTGTTCAATGTCGCCAGTTCACGATTGAGAAGATTGTCGTAATCCATGGCTCCGAGTCGGGCAAAACTCACGATTTCGTCGATTCGATTGACCAGCTCCGGTCGCATAAAGTCGACGAGCTGCTGACGCAAGTAGCGATCCCGTTCCTCAGGTTTCACGCCCTGCATCGGAATCTGTACGTTCGATGTGAGAATAAATATACAGCGCTTGAAATCTGCCTGCCGTCCTTGTCCATCCGTTAAACGACCTTCATCAAGGATCTGCAGGAGAAGATCGAGTACGCGCGGATGCGCTTTATCGATCTCATCCAAAAGGACCAGAGAGAAAGGATGATGACGAACGGCATCGGTGAGAACCCCACCGGATTCGTATCCGGCATAACCGGGAGGTGCCCCAATCAAACGCGACACGTGGTGGGCTTCGCCATATTCTGTCATGTCGATGCGAATAAGATTGTCTTCGCGGACGAACACCCGCTCAGCAAGGGCCTTGGCGGCCTCTGTTTTGCCGACGCCCGTAGCCCCCAGAAAGAGGAAGACCCCTGACGGCTTTTGCGCATCGGTAAGCCCCAGGCGAGCTCTTTTAACAGCTTTTGCCAGCAATCCGATCGCTTCCATCTGTCCCGTGACCTTTTGATTGAGAAAACCCTCAAGATCCTTGAGCCTTTCCTTTTCATCCGCGAGGAGTTGCCCGACCGGGATTCCCGTCCAACGACCCAGGACAAAGGCTATTTCCTGAGCATCCACATGTTGGGCTGAAAAGCCCTGGAAGCGCTCCGATTCCTCGAGCTGCTTCTTAATCACTGCAATTTTCGCACTCAACTTGGGCATTTCATCGAATTGAATGCGACCAGCCAACTCAAAGTTTCCGCTCGTTTTGCTGGCTTCCAGAAGGCTAAGACGCTCCTCCCAATGCAGCTCGAGCAGGCGGTAGTCGGCGAGCGATTTCTGATGGGAGCGCCAGGCGTTTTCGAGAATAACGCAGGCCTGAGCGACTTTTTCCAGTTTAACTTTGACGATGGCCAGTTCGCGCGCATTGACCTTTTGCTTTTCGAGAAGCTGTTGTTCCATCTTGAGCTGTGACGCTTGCGCCTGCAATTGCTCGAGTTCAGCGGGTACACTCAAAAGCTTCAATTTCAGATGGGCGCAGGCTTCGTCCAATAGATCGATCGCCTTGTCTGGGAGTTGGCGATGCGGCAAGTAAAGGATCGACATATCAACGGCCACGCGCAGAGCGCTGTCGCTGATAGGGATACCATGATGAATCTCGTATTTTTGCTTTAGACCCCGAAGAATGGAGAGGCAAGCGTCACGATCCGGCTCGCCAACCATTACAGGTTGAAAGCGGCGCTCCAGAGCCGCATCTTTTTCAAAGTATTTGCGGAATTCCTGTAGGGTCGTAGCCCCAACACAACGCAATTGTCCGCGGGCCAGAGCCGGTTTCAGAAGGTTGGCAGCATCCGCTCCGCCTTCAGCCTGGCCGGCGCCCAAGATAGTATGGATTTCGTCGATGAAAATAATGGCCCGATCCCCGAGCTCCTCGAGAGCCTGCACGAGCTGCTTCAGGCGCTGCTCAAATTCCCCTCGATATTTCGTACCCGCGAGAAGGGAACCCAAATCAAGGGAAAGCACCCTCACGCCCCGCATATTATCCGGCACACGGTCTTCAGCAATCCTTAAGGCAAGGCCTTCGGCAATCGCCGTTTTACCGACACCGGGCTCCCCAAGAAGAATGGGATTGTTCTTCTTTTTGCGACTCAGGATCTCGAGTACGTGACGAATTTCCTCCTCACGTCCAATCACGGGATCGATCTTGCCTTCGCTGGCCATTTGAGTGAGATCGGTTGTGAATTCGCGTAGGCGTTTATCATCAGCATCCTGTAGTTTGCGCCCACTTTGCACGCGCTCTTTACCAGGGACAGCGGATCCTTCTTTGGCTTTCTCGGGATTCGCCTTGTAAATGCCTCGTTTGGGACCCTCGGCTTTGTCGGCGGCCGGAACGTTCCAACGTTGAAAGTCTTTGGTTTGTTCGTCTTCGGTTAGCTTAAGGTGCTTCCGGAGTGTATCGGAGAAAGGCATAAAGGACAGCCAAAGCTCGTCGATCTCAATGAGTCGACCACTGACGCTTTTTTCGAGTTTGTCGAGCGCCTGGTTCAAGCGGGGGCCAAAAGCCACTGAAATCTGCCCAAATCGTCTTGGAAACTCTTCAAGGAAAAGTTCGAGTCCCTTCTCAATAGCTGCATGGGATTCGGGATCGAGACGACTAAAATCACGTCTGATCAAGGCCAGTGCCACGTGCTCAACTTCGAGATAATCATGTCCCAGACCCTTTGCGTAACGAAGTCCGTAATGCAAAACCGCCTGACACTCGTAGCTATATCTTGAAACATCCATACGCGCACCTCTTGAGATTGCGTAGGTATCGGAAGGCCTTGATTAATCTTTACGGCTTCTTAGCTACAGACACCTCGACAAACTTGGCTTTGAGGTCAAAGAGCACCTCTTCGATCAAGGTCTTCTCGTCATCGTTCAAATTCCCCTTGGTCTTGTCGCGCAGCATCTCGATGATATCTATGTTCTGACGTGCCAAAATAAGATTTTTACCAATTGAGCCATCGTTGTAACCCAAATAGGATAGGGCGGCTGAGCAGAGGCCCAAGATTAGTCCTGAAAAATCAACACTGGCCGTAGGGGAATCCATGGGGTCCTCTCCGTGAGGGGGCAAAGGGCAAACGCGTGACCTATACTAGCTTGAAGCCGGGCGCAGACGCAACTTGGAGAGAAATCAGCTTAGTAAGTCCAAAAAGGCGCACAAAAAGCGTATCTTATTTTGCTTCAGAATTGACAAAAGGATTTCTGACAGGCAGATCTAAGTTTCTCAAATCGACTCGTGGTGACACGAACCAGAGTTGCAGTCGTCGAAAGACACATGGGGTTGTGGTGAAATTGGTAGACACACCGGTCTTAGAAGCCGGCGCCGCAAGGCATCGCAGTTCAAGTCTGCGCAGCCCCACCAGTCTAATATTTTTGATGATTCTCTTGTCTTTCTAAATCCCCAAAGCTTCATTGGTATACAGATTCTTTAACAAATTGGTAAATCCGATTAGCCGAGTTCACTGTGTCTGGAGTTCTGTGGTTGCCGTTCCCACCCCCTGCCTTTCAAGGCTCTCCTGAAACTACAAGCCTTATGCTAAAAGAACTTTGATACCGAGATATCGCAACTCATATTATTGTGAGCGCCCCATAATCATAAAGCCCATCGATCTTCGGATCGATGGGCTTTATGAGATGAGATTTCTGTATGAATTGAACGGCCATAGACTTTCGATTGCTATGATTCCAAATTAGGCTTTCTCAAATCTGTGCAGGCAAATGTCTACCTATATGTTCCGAAAAAACTAACTCTGTGAATTCTAAAATTCGCAGTCCCACCTTCGAAATTCCGTACGCGAATATCGAAATTAAGAAGTGGGCCTGGACAGCGGATAGCAGGAAAGCTCATCTCTGAGTTTGTGAAATCATTTAAATTTGTAAATCTTTTCTCGTAAATAATTTTTGACCCTTCGTTTACGAGTTGAACAGTGACATGCGTAGGGTCATACGCAACTTGTTTTTCTACACAGACCCTAGCCTGATTTCTTTTGGTTTTATGCTTGCTGCAAAATTCATGTCCGCTGGGGGCCCACTTGGATGAGAACCTTAACTTCGGAAAAACCAATACTTCTTCAGCTACAGGCCAATTGCGATTGATCCCGTGCAGTAATGCTCGAGGGTCACTCGGCCCAGAGTAAAACAAATCAGCACCCTCAACCCTACCGATTTCCACAGCGGGAAATTGAGAAGCAGCGAAGTCTTCTTCTATTGGGTTTTTGAATTTAGTCTTTTCGAACGCAGGCTGCTCTCGTTCCAATCCCTGACTCGGCTCTACATGGCCAACTACGGTGGCGCTTCCAGAATCTGCGTATAGTCCACAGTCAGTGGCGAATGCCAGTCGAGAGAAAAAAAGGAGGCTTGCAGTGAGTATAACATAATAATAATTTCTCGCCATGCTCATACCTTTGATTTTCAGCTTACATCTGAGACGGAAATTGGCCTGTCCTATGTTACCATGATAAAGTCAAAAATCGGAAGTCACGTTTGGGGTTTACAAGGAGTGTCGGGTTTGATGCCTCTCCTTAAACTGACTTGAGCTGAATGCAAAGTGATCGTGGAGTATAGATGAAAATATGTAGTTTTCTGTTTTTCACCTTACTACTCCTCAGTTTGAACAATTGCGCATCGCGACGGAGCCATTCCAAAAACGTCCCAATGCATGAGATCGTCGAACCCGCATCACTGAAAGTTGCGGGCATCCCAAGGATTGAGATCGATCAAGGTGATGCCTTTGAAATGACATTAGAAACGACTGATTCGATCGTCAGAGACTACATGTTCAAAATAGAATGCCCAGAAAAGCCATGTCCCGAAAGATTAAAGTTGTCAAAGAACGGTAGCCTATCGCTCAGTGCTGATGATCAGGTTGAGACCAAAGGTAACTTTTCAATTCTTATTAAGACGGGACTTGCCAGTCTACCGGAAAATAAATGGACTTCAAACTACCTAAGGATTTATCAATCGTCTTTCGGATACCGTTCTGGCGATAAATGGGAGAGGACTTATTCTAACCAATCCAATTGGTCAAAAGTTAAGCCTATGAGTCAGATGGTCCTAGCTCAACGACTAAAAAGTGATGAAGGTTCAAGCTCATCAGAGCAAAAGATTCAAGCAGGGACGAGTTTATTTCTCGGAAAATTTAAGAATGAGTACTTGGTTCTAACAGCTGATCACGTTTTTAACAGTTCGCTTTACAATGGAAAAGCAACGTGTGACGGTCGTCGCGCTTACGCGTTTGACGATGATGGAAGCTCGGCAGTTTGCAAGAGAATTCTTTGGCGAAGCGAGTCGTTTGATGCAGTCCTATTAGCCGTATCCCCCACTGAGTCGAAGACCCAATTCGATGCATTACCAATCTGCATTCAAACAGGTCAAGATCCGGCAGTGGGCGATAGGTTGGCGATTGTAGGTTACGGAAGCTATCGGAATCTTGCGGGCTATTTAGGAGTGTCATCCGATGCCGATTGTAAGGTGGTCACGCCGGACCGATATCCAACTAAGGATTTACCTAGCCACTCGCCTATCGGTTATTTCCTTTTCCCATGCGATGTCTCGGACGGGGATTCTGGCGGGGCGGTGATAAATAGAACTCAGCGGAGGATCATGGGGTTAGTTCTTGGGGGGAATAAGAGTGTTGCGAAAACACCCTCGAGCGATGAGCTTAGGCAGTTCACTCAGGACAATCGACAAGATGCCGAGATTGTTTCCAACGCAGTTTCGATTCTGCTGAAAGATCTTTTTTCTGAAATTAGACGAAGTGAAAGATCAAATGTGGAGTTGGTCGAAATGATCGACGAGGTGGTCGAGAAAAATAGCAAAATGGATTGTACGTTATTGCCGAATCCTTAAAGATATTGATAGTACCCACGATTTTATATCAGGAGTGATAATGAAAAGAACTGCACTAATATGCTGCCTCTTAACAGTAGTGTCCTGCAAGACTAATGCTTCTTCTGACGTTAAAGATGACTCAAAACTACGTCCGGAAGATGGTTCAGAAAAAATATTAGTTATATTCGAAAGCCTACCTATTGGGGAGTCGATTAAGCAGAGACTCGGCGCTAATCAAGGTAGTAAAGTCTTGTTCGTCGGAAAGGCTCAAAGCCCTGATAAAAAGGATTTGATAGTCCTGTATTCAACCGATCAACAAAATCTTAGATTGGTTTCCAGCAAAGAAGTCATTGATCTAACTGCACTCGGCGAATCGGTCTCCTGGACACAAGCTAAGAGAACCGGAAAGGCGAATGGCAAATTTCTGAATCTCGAGAATAACCTCGTTAATGAGTTGTGCACAGGTGGTAGATCCGCGGCGTGTAAGCTCGGGTATAACGATGGCAAGTATACTTTCGAAGTAGGCGGGCAGAGTATGGTGCTGGAGAACCTCAAATCGTATGCAATGATAGGAGTCAAACCTTCCTATGATTCCAAGGAAAGTCTTAAACTCAAATTTGAATTCGCGACCGATGTGTTACCCCTAAATGTTACTGAAGAGGATAACACGGAGTATTCTTTGGGCATTAAGTGTGACGGAAACTCTTATACCGTGGATTATTTCTCAAATCAGATCAATGGTTTGAAGCAATTCACGATTTCCGATTTTGCCCTTAAAGCCCAAAGAAGTATCTGGAACAAAGAGGGAACTAATCTGATGATTGACGATATTAAGTACGACAGAGACTTTATTGTAAAATCCGAAGGGAAATCGCTCAGCTTGGAATTCAAGGGCGATTTGATGAAGAAGTTGAAATCCGAATGTGGTGACAAGATTCCTAAAAATGCTTTTGTGATAGATGGCGATTTGATTAGGCCGATTTGATTAGGTCAATCTTTGGCGCGGATATTTGCATCCGTGCCCTTTGTTTTAAGGGTTAGCAGATGGATCTCGGATCACACGACGGCGAATATACTTTATAGAGGACAATTCCGCTTCGTTTATCCAATGGCTCCAATTCTTTTTGAGCCATTCAGTACTTAACGATTGATTTCCGCCTTTTGCCTCAGCAGGCGGGTTAACATGGATTAAACCGGATTTAAATCCAGATGCTACGAGAACAGACATCCCGCACGGTGAATCGATGTTTACTATTAGCATAAAGTCGACATATTCCTCGTAAGGATAGCTCGCGGGGACTCTGAAGATAGCTCCCCTCCCTAAGGATAATTCTGTTATCTCATCAAATGACTTCCACATCATATCATTTTCTTTACTGAATTCTGAGGTCATGACCACCGCTCCTATCCTGAGTCCCGTCAATAATTTTAAAATCGAAATCGTACTCTCCCTGATGTCGCCCTTTAGAATCTAATTTTTCGAACGTTCCATGAAGCGTATCGACCGACCAGTAACTTCCATCGTTATCTTTGTACACTGTGCGATTGTTCATCTTACTGATCTTATTGTCTTTCTGCATTCCTTTTTCTTTAGCGAGGGCATCGGCTTTTGTTCGAATTGCTGCAACCCTTTCTCCAGGTGGCTTATCTCGATTTGATCTATAAAAATCTTCAGCGGTTTCTTTCTTATTAGCATCTTTCGCCTGTCGCTCGCCTTCTTCGGCCTGCTTCATGCGGCGCTCGCCTTCTTTTCTTGCGATGTCGCCGGCTTGTTTCTTAGCCTCTTTTTTTGCTTCTTTTTTAACGTGCTGCTTGATTGCTTCTTTGAGAACGTTTCCGCCTTTGCGGATATCGTTGATGGTACCGACATAGCCACCGGTCGCAAGAGAAGTCAACGCGGAAGCAACTTGAATAATTGCCTCTTCGTCCGATAGAGGCTCGTCTGTGATTAAATTCTTACCTGTGATTGCTGAAGCTATATCGACGATATCGCCGACGACTGGTGTTGCTCCTACGACGATGTCCGCAACCTTCTTAGCCAATTCGACTGTCTCGTCGCCGAGTTCAATGTCACCGTTGCGGTAATGAGCGCTAGCGGCATCGGTGAGGGAGTCCGCTGAGTCTAGAATGCCTTCTCTTTCTTTCGCGTCATCACCTGAGTATGCGCCTTTAACGTATTCGCGCGCACCCGCGATATAATCCTTCACACCTTTCAGTTTACGCTGTTCTGGAGTGTTAAGATTACAGTCATGCATTTCATTGCAATTCGATTCGGGGTCATTGGGACTTGCGTTACTGGCATTCTTTTCGTCCGTAATATCCGGTCTTCTATTTGCTATTTCACCGAGGTTTTTGTTGTAACCTTCGGCCTTTTTCTGAACAAGTTTTCTAATCTCTTTCGGTTTCGAGAAGCTACCGCTGGTCATCTCTTCTAGTTTGTTGAAGTCGTCTCTGTAGCTGTCGCGGGAGGACGTTACTAATGCTTCTATTTTTCTTCCAATATCTTCGGTCTGCCGAACTTTCTCTTGAATCTCCTTTTCTTTCTCCTTTTTCTTCTTGTCTCCGCTTCCGAATAAATTGCCGATCGTTCCCATGACTTTGCCAAGGACGGAATTCATGATTTTGTCCATGAGTCCGTTTTGGTTCGAAGACGAACCAGAAGGATGAGTGTGGGGTGGCGTGGAATCAGGGCTATCACTGGAAGAGTCAACTGTGTCTGACAGAGTATCGGATGAACCCGAGTGAGGATCAGTTGTTCTTGAAAAGGTCTCAAAGTCGCTATTGAGACCTTCATCGTCAAAATTTGGCAGCGACTCAAGCTGTCCCGATGGAGTTGCTGAGCTGTCTGCAGTTTCCAAATTGCCTGTGGTCGCTCCACTGTGGCCAACGGCAGCAATTTCTCCTTCAGGAGTGTAGTCAAAATCGAGTGTAGTGCACGGACTGTTTGTAGATGCTCCACTCAAACAAGCAGCGTCATTTTCTATGCCGCGAACGCCACCATCCTGTGGTGGACTGCATGCTATTAAAAGCATCTGACCTAGTATAAGAAATACGGGGACTATTTTGCTGTGCATGAGTTGATGACCTCAAAGTAGTTCTGTTCAGCTTCAGCAAAACCAGATTCATTTGTGACTATCGAGGCGACGCGTAAGTGGTTCTCTAGTCTTTCCTTGCAGATGCCGGTGGCTTTCTCGAGGCGTTTCTTGTTGAGCAATATCTGTCTACCTAGTTGCCCCTTCCAACCTTTGGCTATTAAAGCAGCGATCTCTTTATTGACCACCTCCCGGTAGTTCTGGATCTTTCCAAGATAGATTTGTTCGTCGCCCGGTTCAGAGCTCGCGAGTGCCTGAAAACGCCGCTCAAATTCTTTTAAACGACCCAATTCGGTAATTAATATGCGAAGAGGAGCCTGATATTGAAGAAACTTAAGATGTAAACCATCGCCTAGGCCTCTCATATTCGAAAGTATCCAGCTTTCCTCCAGCTCTGCCCCGATTCTCGCTGTTTTAAGCAACTTTTCGATTTTGTCCTGCGTTTCTGTCGCTTCAATTGCAAATCTGTTTCGCCAAAGACTATCAACTCGTTGACTAGCAATAATCTGAAGTCGTTGGACTAAATTTGTACGCTTGAGACGTAGTGCAAGCGCAAAATCGCGCATTTCTGAGACAACATTCATAAGTTCAGAAGCGTCTGCTTGGAGGAGAAGTAGTTTTTCCTTGACCGGCGCATTTTCACACTCATCACTCGCAAGTCTCGAAATTGCCGTCTTATTACGAGTGAGATAGCGGCTCAACCCTTTCCGGCTGCCATCGAGGAAAGAGAGAAACTGCGTTTCGATCTGAGTAGTGGGGTAGAGTTGCTCTCTCAAAGCGTTAAGGCGTCGATCGAGGGATCGGTAATGACCGTTTATGTCTTCGAGCGTTGCATCATTGTCCAACCGAGCTTCTTCCGTGATGAATGTGTCGATAATTTGAAAGAAAGTGGCATTTGTAGAGGTGTAGTAGTCAAAATTTAGGGTAAGACTTAGGTCGTAATTGCTTCCGACTACTTGAACATCTGAGGCTGATGCCAAAGGTTTGGTGTTAGGGGCATGTGAAAGGTATCTTCGTCTTATTTCGGTATAATCGGTGACAACGTTATTGGTTTCTCTCATACAACGTTCGATGGTTTCAACTTGTGGAAGAGCAGTCGTTCGAAGCGTGTCGAGTAGCTTGTTTAATTGCTCTTCAGACTGTGGAAGATCAATTCTGATCTCTGCGAATATTTGCTGTGATAGGCCCAGGAATAACATAAGAAAACCCACGAAAACGTTGCGAGATTTTATCATCGGATCTTCCAACTCGATAAGGTTCATGCATTTGATATTGCAAAGGCCATGCCGGTCGTAAGCATACGATCTCATTTATTAAAAAGCTTACCGAGTGAACAGTCATTTGACATTGTCGGGCGGGATAACAGTGGGGCGTTTAAGTGCTGACAACCGAGGGTTAAGAAGGGCCCGCATCTCCTGTAAAGGGCGGGCCGGTTAGTTTACTTTGGAACGGAAGAGACATCTACAGAAAGGATTGTGCATTTTTCCGAGCTACATGTTCTTGTCACGATAGAACTTACTTCACTCCTCAGTGTCTCGAGTTGATCGACGAGATCGGGGAGTTGGGCGGCTCGAGTTTGCTCAATCGCGGCCGCAAGATTACTAGACTCTTCCTCATACCACGTCATGAGTTGGAGGTAACTTTTCTCCGTGGAACAAGTTTCGTAGAAGTAGCGTGAGTTTAGACTTATCGCGAGATTTCTTAAAGCTTTTTGCACGCCTTCTAATGTGTAGTCGGTGCATGTCATTCCTTCATTTGTAAGCTGGGGAAAAGACTTCGTTGTGCAATCGAAATCGGAGTCTTTAAATTCGCCAAAGGTGCCGGCGAACTTGCTCTTAAGATCCGATACCATATCCGCGAATAAATCATCATTGGACCATGTTTTGATAAGACAGCCCATCTCATTGCGCTGACCTGTCCGGAAATAAAGGTTCGATTGCAGAGACATTAACAGGGTTCGGTGTAATTCTACGTCCTGTTTCGTCGCTTGTATCATCGACGTGTACTTCTCCCGAACCGCTGCTGCTTCCGCCGATCTTCTAGCCAATTCGGCGGCGCTCATTTCTATACGGATATTTGTAATAATAAGACGGCAATCCGTAAATCGACCGTTTATGAGCTCATCGGGCGAATTGTCTTTAAGTGTCAGCGGTCCGTAACTGATACCGACGTGAATGTCGGTAAGGAGGGGCTGATTGGAGTTAACAGCCATTTCTTTGCCGTTGGGCAGGCTTACTACGACGCTAGAGCGTTCCGGTCTCGCTGTGCCCTGGTCGCACGTCATGGAGTAACTCACATAAAAATCGGACTCTATCGGTTGGGTCGCAGCTAACTGTTCCGAAGGAAGCGAGCACATCTCGACCATCGCGCCTTGTGTCCCAGTGCAGTTTATTGCGTTCTCATTTAGTGAAAAAGCAAGAAGATTGCCTGGGATTATTACGAAAATGCCAGCTGCTACAAACTTCAACATTGACTGCTCCAACAAGAAAAGAGGAATACTGATGCTTTCCTTGCAAGTCCGTTACCAAGGCTGAGGCTCTATATTGTCAATAATTTCAATCAGCCCATCCGTCTAAGACGAAGACAGTCTTAATTTTTGAGCAAATCATCCTTGAATCGATCAGGCGTTAAGTCGCTCCTCGAGATTTAGCTTAAATGTCAGATTCACATGGCCTTAGTATCCCCTGAATTTACGGCGAAGAACTAGCAGATTAAGCTTTTAGAACAGGTGATATAAGCCGGTGCATCCAAATTCTAGCTTTCTCGAAATAAGGGCTGAATGAAGACAACTCTCCCACATTCTGGTCTCATGATTGGGCTTGTGTCCGCCCTTGCTTTCGCAGCCTGTAAAAAACCGGTGAGCGAATTAGGTTCTACCTCTTTTGAAGAAGCTGCTCCCGAGTCAATCATTGATGAACCTGTCCACCCTGAAATGTTGTGAGCGCCTCATAAAAGGCGCTCTAGCGCAATCTATCGCACTCCAACCCTCCAGCTCGCTGACGCTTTGCGCATTCCCGTGATTCCGACCGGCAGGTCCCGGTATGTGACAGGAAAGAAGTCGTCAGCATGATATAAACCAGCAAGGAGATTTTCATGGCAGCGACAGCTTTTTCCAAAGAATTTAAAGATAGGGCAGTGCAAGCGTTCCTCACCCAAGGCGCCAGATCAACACGAGAGATCTCTAGAGAGTTCGGTGTCAGCCACAGCACCCTCTATGTCTGGGTATCTGCATCGAGTTATGAAGCCGAGTCAATCGAGCCAGCAACTTCCCCAGAGCGTTGGCAGCCGTCACGCCGAATGCAGGCGATAATTGTATACGATTCTCTTGCAGAAGATGAGCGTGGAGAGTTCTTAAGAAGCAACGGTCTATCCTCAACTCATGTCGATAAGTGGCGTCAGATGCTATAT
>JACMPP010000116.1 GCA_014377445.1 Oligoflexus sp. | reverse complement strand
TATCACTTGGCCTCGTAGGCTGTGACAGTGGTGTCGACCTTAAGACAGTCGGGGGAATACAGAGCAGCAAGCAAGCCATTGTCAAATATCAGCCTGGGGCAAAGATTATTGTCGAGCAAAAAGACGCTAATGGGGAAGAGACATATCCCGTCGCTCTTTTTGATCCTTCCCAGGTTTGCGCTGATCTCACCTTTTATAACCAAGTCGGTGATGTGGTTCAAGGTACCCGTAGCTGCGATGGATCTGGAATTAGCCCCTCCGACCCAAATCTCAGAGCCGAAAATATCAAAGCTGGTATCAGCATTGGCTCAATTGAGGGGAATCTAAAGCCGAGTCCCGAAGACTGTAATTCGGATGGGGCGATGGACTGTGTAGTCGTAGGACCGACATATGCAGCCCTATTAAAGACTGGAGCTGACAATAAGATCTTAGCTGGCAATACTATCGGCAGCGTGACGGGTAACGTCACACTTCCTGCTGTGACCAAAGTTCTCAGTTCCACTACCTTCGGAGTTTCAGGAACGGGCTTAACGGGTACCCTCACTTTGCCGCTCGCCTCCAACGTTAAGACGGGAACTTCGGCCTACGGCGAGCCTGGCTCACAGCTCACGCCTTCTTACAGTCCTGACTTTCCTAGCGTTGCCAATGTCCGAACGATCGATACAGTCGATGGTGCTGCGGGAACATTAAACGATTGCAGTAGCAATGGCACTACGGGCTGTGTAACGACGGCCACCTATCAGTCAGCAGACCTGACCAACCTCTCGGCCGGGAACATCAAACGCGGTGTGAGCTTAGCTGGGACCACTGGGAATTTCCCTTCGGCAACGAGCCCATTGCTGAGATATTCAGACTCCGGAGCCACAACGACTACAGCTGGAAGTGACATCACCGACCTTACGAGCTTCATCACTCAACTCACGACCGATGGTTCCTTTGAATACTGGTCTTCGAGCGGCATTCGCATGACAGGCAGTGGGGATTCCGATCTCACCGCAGCTAACGTTAAAAGCCCGGTAGCCTTGGAAAACGTATCGATAACTGGAAGCTATACAGGAGCAGCTTCAAACTGTACCGCGGATGGGCAAACAGGCTGCACAACTACTTCAACTTTTAAGTCAGTCGACACATCTGCGCTCTCGGTCTGGGACATTAGGAAAGGTAAATCAGCTGGCGGTATAGCTGGTAGCATCGCCTTCTATAAAAACATGGCCAACACCACTCTTTTCGACAGGACGACGGGTACTGGATCTGCGGCAGGACTTGATGCTTACGACACGATTGATGACTACAACAATAATGGAGCATTTCCGACTCAAAACAATACAGGCTGGGATCAGGCTACAGGCGCGAATTGGACACAAGTAGTAGCGAGTACGGTTTACAAGGACAATATCACGGGTTTGGTATGGCTCGCAGACCAGGCCAGCACCTTCACATGGGATAATGCAATTACTCAGTGCGAGAATTCAACTGCTGGGAGCCGTACAGACTGGCGTCTTCCGACTCAAAAGGAATGGATGCAGGCGTATACGGACGGAATATGGTCGCAAAAAACGACTATGTCACTAGCTTCTTATTATTATTGGTCTGCCTCGACCCTGTCCGACGACACGACGAAAGCGTGGATCGTGTACCCGAACTACGGCTACACGCTCAACTACAACAAGACTCTTGCTTTCCGCGTCGCTTGCGTGGCGCCATGAGCCCCGAGGCAGTATTTTTTCCATTTTTTATTATTTAAATGAATCAAAACTAAATCATGAATCGAGCAAAACTTAATTGACTAACTCTCATCATCATATAAAAATGCAGGAGTTCAGGTCAACAAAAAACATCGATAAATACAGTCTGCGAGGAAAAAATATTTCACTCAATAAAGACACTGTACATGAACTTTATCTGCAATTGATGGCGACATATGAGCGTTGTACTAAGTCTAAGCCTCAGTTAAAAAGATCGCTCTTTCACTTGGAATATGCCCAGGAAGTTTATCGTCTCGCCTCGGATATCGTGCAGCGGCGATACCGGCCTTCGGTATCAAATGTCTTTGTAGTTTTTTATCCGAAGCCACGAGAAATTATCGCAGCGCATATCAGGGATCGGATCGTTCACCACTTCATACATGAGCATATGAGTCCCTATTGGGAACGTCGATTTTCTCCCCACTCTTATGCCTGTCGCCAAGGAAAGGGACCGCTGTTGGCGGTCAGGGACCTTAGGTCTTTCGTAAAAGGAGTCAAAGCTCATTCATCGCGTCCGCTCTACTATTTGAAAGTGGATATCGCAGCCTTTTTTCCTTCGATCAATCTTGAGATTCTTGAAGCTCTTGCTATGCGCAAGCTGAACAACCCGCTTATGCGCTATCTGGTGGAGGTTACACTTCACCATCGACCCGTCGACAAGGGGCATTTCTCCCTGAAATCGCCTCGTGAGCACTGGTTGAAAATTCCTAAACACAAGAGTATGTTTTACGCTCCAAGGCACAAGGGGCTGCCGATAGGAAATTTGACAAGTCAGTTTTTCGCCAATCTCTATCTGAACGAGCTCGATCAATACATTACTCATCGGCTCAAAGGACGTTTTCTTTACTGGCAGAGATATGTCGACGATGGTTTGTTCCTGGCACACGACCGGGAGTCCTTGCAAGAGCTGCCTGCTTTGCTTGATGAATTCTTGCTAAATCGTCTTGATTTAAGACTTAATCCCACTAAAACCATACTTCAGCCTCTCGATCGAGGGATCGATCACTTGGGCTATTGGATCAAACCCAGCCACGTTCTTGTGAGGCAGAAAAATGTCCGTGCGTGTCAGCACAGACGAACTATTGATTCTGAAAATGAGCCCCAAATGATGCAGGCAAGTCTAAATTCTTATTTTGGTCTCTTCCGTCAAGCCGATTGCAAATCCTTGCGATCTAAGATTGCGATTGAAATGGAGGAGAAAAAGTATTGTGATGGTCGTATTTATATGGACCCAAAGCTAGAGCGGGTCATTGTAGGTCGGGATCTTCAGCAAGAGGCTGATGATGCTGCTGAAGAAAGAAAGCTTGTGGAAGAATTTCGAAAGGGATTCCTTGAGCCTGATGTCAGTCGCATAAATGGCTATGTGAAAGGCTGGAAGTCGATGTATCCCATTCTCCGTGATGCTGAACACATGCTGAGTGCAAACTAAATAGGTGCTGCCGATCCTATTAACTTCCTGGGAGCTCTTGGCGCGACGCACGCGACGCGGTAAGCACTAGTCTTGTTGTCGTTGTTCGTGTTGCCGTTGTTCGGGTTCACGATCCACGCGTTCGTCGTGTTGTTGGACACGGTCGAGGCAGACCAAATTATCTCTCACTCCGCACGATGCAGCCGATCTCTTCATATAAGAGTACAGCTGCAACTTCAATTAATCCTCCGCCATAGGCAAAGGGGAGAGATCGCAGTAAAACAGGGCACGCTTATGCTTTCCTTGAAAAGCATAATCTGGCCAGATCGGACAGCGGAGCGACTATAGGCGATAGATTTAGCCTGCATCAACTTGTTTTTGTGTCCATCTTTTCCATCCTGACAGCTGGCGCTTAATATCCAAAAGGATCTCGATTAACTCAGCATGTCGGTTCAGAGAGATAAGTTTAAGATCCTTGGCCAAGCGAATATTCAGCGATAGGGTGAAGAGTGGGGTATTGAGGTCGTCGATGGCCTGCAGGCGCAGATTGTGCTGGCGAATAGTGTTGGTCTTCACAATTTCTGCAAAGGCATCGGAAGCCTGAGTAGCAAGATGTCTACCGACTGTATGGCGAAAATTTACAGGAAAATTTGCTGCTATGGTCTGTAGCTTCAGGTTTAAATTATAGCCACATTGAATTATGGGTACTTGGCTGTACTGTTCGACTTCAGCTCTCCAAAATTGCTGTCATTTCATCCACATTTTTTGATCGATAGTGGAGAGGTCTTGCTGTCATAATGTAAGATATCCAGGTAGTGACTCTATTCAAACTGGGCAATGTTCACCCTTATTGAGTGAACTTAAAAACACTTTCAGGTCACAAATTTAAAACCGCTAACTTTGAAATGATAGCGGCAAAGGTCTCATCAAAATCTTGTTTGATTTTCAATGATGATGTTGCCGCCACCCATCCACGCTTAAATTTGCTCATTAAATTCACCTGAGAGAACAGCATCGAGATCAGTCGTGAAGCGCGGAGAGGAATAAACTCTCAGTCCGACATAGCCTCCCTTGAAAGTAATGTTTTTATGAAGAAAAAGGTCCGCAAGGAGCCGTGCTGTAGCCCGCTCTAGTAAGAATAGTGTGAGGGTTTGCATGGAACTGCGCCCCTCCTTCTTCGCTAACGCGTCGATTTTCGCCTGAAGCGAGCGTATTTGATCGGGAGTGAATTTTGTCATTTGGTAGTGATCGCCTCCCAGTGCCGCAGCAGGACTGGTCTCATGTTGAGATTCTTTGCCGCTTTAAGCAGTTTTGATTCGCTTGTTTTACTTTCCGAAATGGCCGTGCGAGCGGCCTCAAGGGCGATTTGTAAGCCAATTTTCGTAGCATAGCGAAATGCTTCTATGATGGCTCGTTCGATATTGACCATTTGCCAGTTGCCGTGATCGTCGATTTCAAGAGTTGGATCGCGCTTGGTACGAATGATTTTATAATTAAGAAAGGTGCCCCGGTTGGAGCGAGGCAGGATAAGCCACGTCTGCTCGGGAACCTGTTCAATGAGTTGGTAGTAGAAAAGTGCCGTTAGTCCGCCGACCAGCGTCCCTGCGCCGACTCTCATACGGGCTAGGACAAACTCAAAGTTCTCAGGGTGCTGGGTTTTCGAGTGAAGGAAGATTCCATTGTCGACTCTCGTGACCACCCCCGACTCGACGAGCCGCCAGAGGGTGGGTTGAGAAACGCCGGCAGCGATGGCATCAGCAGTTCGGAAAAGTCTTAGTGTTTGCAAGATTTCGTCGGGGGTCATCGCACTGCTTTTTTTTGGAGTAAGCCTGGACATTATCTCTCCGTTAAAGCCTTGTGAATATATTCTAGACATTTTTTTTATATGTCTAGAATATATTCGCATACTTCGAAAGCGCAAATTTGCGCAAGAACACTATGAATGTCTCGCTATATACCCAGAGGCTTCTGCAGCGCATTAGGTGAATTGGCGTACAAAAGTATTTAATTGTCAGTCACTCCCACTGGTTTCCACGCTTTGCCACGGCTTCATCAAGCTTGCCACCAAACTCACCATAATCACTCATTATCACGTTCAGAAAGCTCTTAACACCCTGTTGGCACTCGGCTTCTAGTACTGCCAACAGGAGTGCCACCATTGATGACAGAGGGTGTAAGTGACGCAAAAATGCCTTGAATGCCAACACTCCTCTTTCTCTTGTTGGCAGAAAAGGTGGCAGTTGCCACCTAATTAGAGAGATCTGCAACCTTCGGGCTGTGCCACATTTTGAGCCTCACGGAGCAGGGTTATAAAAGTATCGTTATGGCTTGTATGGCGCGATTTCCACTACGCGAGCGAGACGAGAACTCCCAGTATCCGCCTTTCCTCTCGCGCTTTTCTCCGCCGTAGAGTGTTTTCTTTTCCGCTGGCCCTTCAGTTTTCCTTCCAAATCTCCGATAGTAGAATTATAGGAAATTAGGAATTACTTATTTTCTAAAGTAAAAGGAAGCACTATGACTCAGACAACAAAGATTTTGAATGTTCAGCCAAACGGACAGGTTAGTCTTGGAAAGGCCCGCGCGGGTGAGATGCTTCAGATGAAGACGCTGGATGACGGCAGAATTTTACTGACCCCTGTCACAGTTCAGCCTAAGCACCACGCAACATTCTTTACTGACGATGCAAAAGCAAAACTCGACGGCTTTAAGACCTGGCACAAGGAAGCTTCGGCGGTCAGGGAGACAGGAGCCAATGAGATGATCGGTCAGCTTCTTAAGAGTGAGATATGACGGGATCGACGCAAACGTCGCATATCAAGGTAGATATGAGTTACTGGGCTTTAATGAAGGAAATTCAAGGTTTGACAAAAGACCAGCTTCAAGAACTTACGGACTCCACGGTCAAACTTCAAAAAACTACGTGGCGAGAACTTTGGGAGCAATCGACCAAAAACAAAGGCAAGACGGGCTTTAATTACGAGCTTATCGAAGAAGACCCAGACCTCGGCAAGATGCATTCAATCCGCATCACGAAAGGCTTTAGGGCACGCGTCGTTAGAGAAAACGAATGGATGCGCTTCATCTCTTTGCACCCCGATCACGACAGCGCCTATCGCTGATCTGGCTATAATTTAATTATCTTTCGCGCGTTAAATTCATGGGAATGTGCACTCATCACAGTTGCTCGCAATGTGGGCTCGACCGTTGATATGGAGCGTGCAGCGCATGCGTAAAAGAATTTCGGTTTGAATGTCCATCCCGGTAAATTTCTGATCTGCTTTTTCCCACTTAGAAACTGACTATAATCAGCATTTGCCAGCGAAGGCAAAAGCAAAAGCAAAAGCCGAGGTCCTGAACCTCGGCTTTCGAATTGGAACGTATTTGCAAGTGGAAAGGCTCGACCGAATCAATGTCAGGGGCAGGGAATGCTACGGGCCGAGTTTTATTCCAGATAAATCGAAGACTATGGGCGATCGAACTTAACAACTGTCAGGTGAACAGGATAGTTGCCGGCAGGACTGCTGCGATCGACAAAGAAGTTCACGCTTTTCACTGCATTCAGGTTGAAGCCTGGGAGGGCGAACTTGCTGACAGGCACTGCAAAGTCAAATGTGTAGCGGCCATAGCTACCGCGATAATCATTGATGCTGACAGCCTTCGACGACATGCCGCTGGCATCGACGAGTTTCACATAGACGCCTGGAGTTGTGCCTGGGGATGTGAACTTCAGCACTGAAGTTGCGTCGATTGCTTTGCCAGCTTCACGATCACCAAAATCTAGAGGTTCGTGACCGTTGTTGGCAACCGAGGTGGTCAATGCCGCTTCAGCCGTTCCGTAAGCGTTGCTGATAAAGTTCAAATCTACAGATTGGATCGGGCTGTTGCCGTAAGGACCTGTCATGTAATCAGAAATTCTCAAATCGCCCCATTGGTTGGCTGTGTTGACAGCCGCGCCGTTGGAAAAGCTGCTGGTACTGTAGTTATATTCGCCGTTGCGGTTGGCATCTTCCGACCACCAGAGACGTGTGGAAGGAGGAAGAGTTGTGCCGGACTTGATGAAGCTGATGTTGTCGACTTTGATTTCAAAAGGACTGTTGCCGTTGTTCTGATCCACATAGAAGCCGACAGAGTGAACGCGATCCAATTGAAAGCCGTTAGGATTGGCTGGAACGAATTGGAAGGCCTTTACCGGTATCGAGACCTTCTGCCAGTTGCCATTTACTGTCACGTAGTTTTTGAGCGGTACCATGACCGATCCAAAGCCGTTGGGTGAGCGGAGCCAGACGTTGAGTGCCGATGTGTTCGCGCCAGCTGTACCCTTGATATAGAATTCAAAGGAAGTGAATTGAGTGACGTCATGACCTGCATTGGATTCGTCAGCGCTATTTGGCTCGGTTCCGTTCTGAGCGTAGGAGGTTGGAATCTGACTCAAGGCAAAGGCTTGTATGGAAGATCCGTTCTGATTCAAATCCTGGTTTAGATATTTCAGATAAAGTGCTGTGCGGCCTTGGTATGCGTCAGTCGTAAGCGGTACATTGTTCCACTGGTTAGCTGATTGGAAATTCCAGTTCACGGTGCTGTAGTTCCAGGTATTGTCATTGTTCGCATCTTCC
>JACMPP010000115.1 GCA_014377445.1 Oligoflexus sp. | reverse complement strand
TCATCGTGATTCGAGAAAAGCAATCTTTGGCTGAACTGCGTCGTTCGGCCGGTTGAAAATGGGCTAGGGGGCTAGCTGCTCAGCCCCCGCACTATCAGAATGTCTAGATAGACAGATTTTGACAGTTAATTTAGAGCGGTTTCTAGGGATGGTTTTAGCCCTTGGTGTCGCGCTGAAGGTGAGGAGCTTAGATGTCAAACGCTTCGTTTTGCTCGGGACGATCGTAGCTGGGCTCAGTGCTCTTGCACCTTACTGGACAGGCGAATCTGCGGAAGAAGTCATTGAACATTGGCCGGGAATAAGCAAAGACCTCATTCATGAACACGAAGAATTGGCGGAAAAGGCTACCGCGCTCTCCATCGTGACTGCTGCTGCGGCTGGAGTAGCCTTTTTTTTGGAAAGACGGCGTCCTCAAACTCTCGGCAGAAGCCTCCCCGTCGTGTTCGTGCTTTCGCTGCTGACCTTAGGTGTAATGGGCGCTACCGCTCATGAAGGCGGCAAGATAAGACATCCGGAGATCAATCCAAGTGAGCAAGCGTCTAGGGGGGAAATCCCTTGAACCAGGTAAAGTTCAAAATTAACTCCTACTGATTCGAAGTCTATGGAAAGGCGGCATCAAGTGCATACATTGGAAGGTGAATACAGAGGCCTTTCCGCATCTGAAGCAGCCCTTCGCCTCAAGAGTTTCGGTCCAAATGCACTGGCGTCGTCTCAGCCTAGAACTCTACTCGCAATTGCTTTTGATACCATTCGGGAACCCATGTTCTTACTGCTTCTTGGTTGTAGCGTGCTCTACTTCGTGTTGGGCGATCTGGGTGAAGCACTCCTCCTCTCAGCAGCCATCTTTGTCGTGATGACTATTACCTTTGTCCAGGAAAGACGCACGGAGCGTACGCTCGACGCACTTCGAGATCTATCAAGCCCTCGCGCGCTCGTAGTCCGTGATGGTGTATTGATACGAATTGCCGGAAAGGATGTGGTTCCCGATGATCGCGTGCAGCTTGCGGAAGGGGACAGAATTCCTGCCGATGGCTATGTACTTGTCTCGAAGGCTCTCAAGTTAAATGAATCGCTTCTTACGGGTGAATCCGTATCCGTTGGGAAGGTGGAATGGAACGCTAAAGATGCTTTTGGCCAGGCGGGAGGAGATGATACCGCCTTTGTCTATTCAGGAACCTTAGTGGTCCAAGGCAGCGGTGCTTTTAAGGTTTTCGCTACCGGGCAGGCGACTGCCATGGGACGAATTGGCCTATCGCTTACCCAAACGGTTCGACCGCAGTCGTCGTTAAAGCAAGAAACTCGACGCGTTGTCCGCGTGGTAGCACTCGGAAGCCTATCGTTAAGTGTGGGAATAGCCGCTATATGGTGGTTTCGAGACCATGACATACTTCGCGGAATTCTGATGGGACTCACTTTCGCAATGAGTACAATTCCGGAAGAATTTCCTGTTGTCCTTACGGTTTTCATGGCTCTCGGTGCTTGGCGCATCTCGAAACAAAAGGTTTTGACTCGACAAATGAATGCCATCGAAACCCTGGGCTCGGCAACTTTTCTATGCGTCGACAAAACCGGGACCCTAACAGAAAATCGAATGACCGTAGCGACGCTCTGGGGCCGAGGATCCGACATGACGAAACTGGAGAGCGATAAATTTCAGCTTTCCAAGGAACACCAGCTCATTGTTCGGACGGCAGCCCTAGCGAGCGATCGGGAAAGTGGCGATCCGATGGATGTTGCCTCCGTTCTCGCGGCAAGGGATCTTACTGACGATGCTTTCTCGGGTAAGACCTTGACGAAGTCGTACCCACTCGTGCGTCCACTCTTGGCGGTTGGCTATGCCTGGTCCATGCAAGGGGAGTCCAGCGTCACGATCTGTGGTAAGGGCTCTCCAGAAGCCGTTTTGAGTATGTGCAATGGATTGGAAAAGAATGCTGAGGTAATCTCGGCGGCCGAACGGATGGCTTCTCAAGGTTATCGCGTGCTGGGAGTTGCTCGAGCGTCGTACCCTCGAAATAATCTTCCTGAAGAGTTGCAGACGTTCGAATTCGAGTTCGTTGGTCTGATAGGCTACAGCGATCCGGTAAAAGTGGGGGTACTTGAAGCTGTAGCTCAATGCCACGAAGCAGGGATCAAAGTGATGATGATCACGGGGGACTATCCTGCCACGGCACAGAGTGTCGCTCGCGAGATTGGTCTTGATAACCCGGAAAAGGTCTTGACTGGTGATCAGTTGTCTTCCATGGACGATGCGGAGTTGGCCAAAAATCTGAAAACAGTTCGCGTTCTGGCTAGAATGGTCCCTGAGCAAAAGCTGAGGATCGTCAAAGCACTCCGGTCCATTGGTGAAATTGTTGCCATGACAGGCGATGGCGTTAACGATGCACCTGCGCTCAAGGCATCCCATATAGGGATCGCAATGGGCGGACGCGGAACTGATGTAGCGCGCGAGGCTGCTGCACTTGTACTGTTAAATGATGACTTTACTGCAATCGTTGGCACGATTCAGCTCGGACGTCGCATCTATGACAATATTCAAAAGGCGATAAGTTATATCATTGCCATACATTTTCCCATCATTGGCTTGACGCTGATTCCTTTGCTTATGGGAATGGAGCCAATTCTGTGGCCCGTTCATCTCGCCTTTCTCGAACTGATTATTGACCCCGTATGTTCAATTGCCTTTGAGGCCGAACCTGCCGAGCCGTCGATCATGAAAAGACCACCGCGTCCTGCCTTGAATCGACTTTTCAGCAAGTCGGTTCTGACTGCCGGAATGTTGGAAGGCACCCTCGTATTCCTTGCTGTTTTCGTGGTTTACATCACAGTTGGAAAAATCGGTGATATTCCTGACCATGCGCGCGCTCTCGCATTCGCGACACTCATCTTTGCCAATATAGGGCTTATTCTCACCCTTCGGTCTCGAACAGAACCAGCCTGGGTCTTTCTCAAAAGACGAAATCCTACTCTAGGTTGGATTAGTTTGGCACTGATAGCGTTGTCTGGCCTGGTTCTCTATACCCCGAAAGTTGTCGATATCTTCCACTTTTCCCCGCCGCATGGAATTGATCTAGGAATTTGCGCGGTGGTGGCAGCACTCAGCTTGGTCGGATTCGAAATCCTAAAGGTCATTCGACGGCCAAAGCATGCTTGAGATTCTCTAAGACTTGAGGGTCAGGTGGAAAGCTTGAACGGGATGTGCTTTAGGGAAACGCCGAAATTGGGCGTTGTCCCATTGAACAGACTTAAGATGGCCGATAAGTTCGAAGGTAGCGAAGGACTCACTCGTATTTATTTTAACCATCTACTTTTTGGTCCCTAACTTGCACCTTTCCGATAAGAACTTCATTCAGACCCCTTTTAGGAGAATAGTATGTACATGGATCACACGGGATATTTTGGAATGCATTTTGTTTGGTGAATTTTTTGGGTAATACTTTGGGTGAGCTTTTTTTCTTTTCTGACACCCGTAAAAAAGAAGTCATATGAAGAAATTGCGAGAAATGCCGCTCAATATTTTACAACGTCGCCTCGCTAGCGGTGAGATAACTGTTCAGGAATACGAAAATACTAAATCTACTATTGAGCGCGATAGCCGAGACGAAGCATCTCAACGACAAGCCGTGAAAATCGCAAAAAATCACCCTCTCCACAACTGAATGTCACAGATGTTATGCGGCCGCCTCGCTCCAGTAGCCAAGTGGTGACAATCACGTTGATTGTCAAAGTTCGGATATGAGTCATCTCGTGCAGTCGTTTGAGTGAAATGCAGCAAGAAATCCTTCAAGTTACTCTAGAATCTTACTAACATTCAAAATTAAAGGGTATTTATATGAAATCTCCTTCCCTACGAAATGCTCTAACTATTCCTCTCGCATTCTTTCTAATCCTAGGAACAAGCTGCACAACCCCAAAGACAGAAACCACTTCGGAATCGCAGCCATCGGAACACGAAGGTCATCATCCCGCTGCGTCAGCAACTCAGAAACTCAGCGATAGTTCCGATATGAAGGGCAATGGCGGAATGATGGATAAGATGAAAATGAAGCAAATGATGGAACAGTGCATGAATAACCACAAAGACAATAAGTCCTGTGATCATCAAATGATGGACAAATGCACAAAAAACATGGACTCCCAAGAATGTATGAAAATGATGTCTGATGCTAAGAAAGAAGGGAATTAAACCAAAGGGAAGGAAAGTCCAATAATTGTTGTTGCTATAGAGAATATGGCAACGATCTCTTTATTTGGCATCCAAAAGTCTTAACTCTTAGTTTTCGGAAATATATTGGGATGGGCTACTTTATATCGCCACGACTCTCAGCTTTACCAGTAATTGACTTTTGTTCAAATAAAACGGGAACCAGTTCCGGGCAATGAATCTTCAGCCATTTCTTCGTATGGGTACTGACTTTTTCCAAAGATTCAAACCATTGAAATTCCGCAAGTGGTATGGCAGGAAAAAGACGACCTTCAAATCCCTCCACCGTAGAATGTCCGCTTATTTTCGGCTCATCGGCCAGAACGACGAATGAGTTATCAAGACAGATATCCAAAGCTTCCTTCAACCATTTAGGAGGTAGTTTAAGGTTGCCTGATATTTCCTGGAAAGTAAGTCCCTCTCCTTTTGCGCTTTCAAATTTACGGCAAACCAGTCTGTAGAAAATAAATGGCAGTAAAACGCGAATCTCATGATCCCTGTACCCAAAGTTTTGAGACGTGAACACACCGGACTCGGCTTCGCCGATTCTTGACGCCTCCATGCCAAAATCAGTTCTCCACGCAAGGATTACGCTAAAGAGCACGACTATCCAAACTACATAAAGCCACAACAAAAAGAGAGGCACCACAGATAACGCAGCATAGATGTTTTGATTCCAATGGCTGTAGGCAGTGTAAATGCCAAATCCGAAAGACGCCCCGCGAATCATTAGAGCTGCGCTCATTCCTCCCACCAGCGCCGCCCTCTTGGAGACCCGACGATTCGGAACAACCTTATGAACGATAAAAAAGAAACCGAAAATTAGACCGAGATTTATAAGCTCTGAAATTATCGTTGGAATTACGCGATCACCTTTGGATAGAAACGGGAGTATGGAGCCTGCTCCTATTTCCGATAGTAATGAGATAAATACTGAAAGACAAACCCCTCCTAGGGTTATCGTTAGCCAAAAAAACAAAGATCTCTTGTACCACGTCCTTGTAGCTTCCACTTGCCAGATCTGATTAAAGGCAATTTCGATGTTTCGCAGCAAAAAGATCACGACGACGAACAGAGTTACAAAGCCGACGATCCCAATTTTCGTTATATCGATATTCGCCAGTAGGCTCTCGATTTTTCCCACCAAATCTTGCGC